>NZ_JBHGXH010000071.1:0-19062 GCF_041936445.1 Candidatus Darwinibacter acetoxidans
GTCGGAAAAGAAGGGACGCCAGCGCTGATCCCAGCCCTCTGGAGACAGGGTGATGGTAACCCGGGAACGGCCCCCGTTGGCCAAGGCCACCTTCACGGTCTCCTCTTCCAACCAGGCCACCACGGCCACATCCCCCAGCCAACCATCCCGCAGGGCAGCCGCGGCTGGACTCGCCAGGAGCAGAACTACGATCATTGGTATCGCAAACGAGTAAATGCTTAAGCGACGCACTTTTAGGTCCTCCTGTCTGCGCGTTTCTCTTCTTCACCTAACCAAGGTTAGCGGGCAATGAACCCGCCTCCGCTGGACGATTCACCTAAGCGCATATTACGGCCGTAAACCATGAGGGTGGGACCTTCGAACCGCTCTTGACGCCAGCTGTAGTTGGAGTCTACCCTACTCAGACCAAACGTCATGGTGGTGAGCCACGGCATGTTGGGCGTCTTCATCCTCAGTACCAGGTAGGGCTTCACATACTCGATGGTGTTGCTGCCCCGTACCTGGGTGGGGCCACCACCAACGGAGTGAATGCGAATTCGTTCTTGGCTGTAACCACCCGAAGTGGTGTAATAATCGTCGACGACAATGCGGATGTTGCCCGAGTCGTCCAGCAATCGATCGAGATCCACGGTTACGTCCAACTGGGAGTTCGCTGGCACCACATAGCTGTCCAGCTTGAAGATACCAGCTTCCTGAACCGGAACATTGAAGGAACGATAACCTTCTGCGATGCGCACGCTGCTAAGTGTCTGTCCCCGACCAGGGATACTGGGGTAGAAGACCTCCTGAACAATCGTCCGGGCTGGTATACTAATCTGCCTGGACGGGAAGACTGGCCATCCCCAAGCGTCCGTGGTACTAGTCGAAATGGTGATAGAGACCCTGCTGTTGGAAGTGTTTCCCACAGCTACATATAGCTTAGTTCCGTCCAGCCAAGCCACCGAAGTCAGACTGCCGCTAGAACCGTAATTATCTCGGGCAGCAGCGGAGCCTGCTGCCAGTAGTACCATCAGAAAAACAACAACTAACTTACGCATGACAGCACTCCTTTCTAAAGGTCGGTCTATCTATACTTGAAAATTGGCTTGTTTTCAGAGTTGCCTCGGTGAATGAAAGGGTAGTGGCGTACTGAGGGATCTTTGTCTCGGTAAAAACTCAACATCTCGGCGTGAGTGTAGTCGTAGAGCTCGTAAGGCGTAATCGCTCCGTCGTAGTTGTCATCAGCCCATCCGTTCCTTAGACCCTGCCACAAGAAGTAAGTGAACACGCTCCCCTGGAATAAGTCGTAATGTTGGACCTGCTGGTTACTCTGAGCCCCCGTAAGCACAGTATACTTCCGTTTCTTGAGAGCGAGGGGCTCAAGGGGGTTGCCATCCGCCATGGTCTCCGAATATGAACCATCAATGATAATTGTGACATAGCCCGGAAAATCACGGAGCCAGGATTCCAGTTCTGCGTCGGTGATGGACTTCTTGCTCAAACCCAGCCCGGTGTCGTCATAGGGGCTTAGGTAGTCAGCGCCTGAGAAACCTGAGAAATAGATGATCAAGTGATCCGCTGTACTCTGAGCCTTGCTCACATATGTTTGGATTTGGTTTTTGATGGCGTTCTTGGTAGCCTGCGAATCAACCAGCCGCCGGCCCTCGCCAGGTAAAAGGTTTCCCAGATACAAGGTCTCATACATTCTTTCTGCATCATTTCTCGGTCCTGGGAAGCTCTTGCGACTATCTGCGTAGTTCTCGATGCCTATTATCAAGAAGTAGTAGTGGGGGACGGGCTCGCTCACATAGATGGCTTCGACCCAGGTAGGCTCACCGGGATAAACATACACTTCAGTCTGAACATCATGGCGAAGTGCCCTATGGCTAACGGTCAAGATGGAGTATCCCACATCTAGATTCCGAACCTCGTAATAGCCGTCATATTCGGTAGTCCCAAATCCTTTTTTGCCGGTACTGACGTTTTTAACCTCGATCTCCGCACCAGACAGAGCCGTCCATTCGCCTGAAGCCAATGGCTCAACCGTAAACAGCACATCGTCTTCCCCCGCGGACAATTCGCCCAATCCCTGTCGAATGTACACGAATCCGCGCACGCCGCCTTTCTGGGTAACAGGAGGTTGGAGATCAACGCCGATACATCCAGCCAAAATGGCAGCCAAAACCAGCAGTGCGGAGAAAAAGTACAATCGCCTCATCCTTAGACCTCCTTCCCTCTATCAATATATGTCGCAACATATATTGCTTTTACGGGCTTAGTTTCTACTTGTCTTCATCTTATCGCCAAACTTTTCCTTTGGGAAGGAAAAGTTTATCCGTATGCTTAGAAAACTGCCAGCACCTCCCAGAGCTGCGGGAGGATGAAAAAGGAAGCGGCCATTGCATGTTTGCAACAGCCGCTTGATAATTTAGTGAGCCTTCACTTCCGTCCAGATGCGATCGTAAATACTCAGGGTCTGGCCCAGGTTCACGAATACTTCAGCGTTTACCAGATCCTCTGGTTCGGGATAGATGCTCCTATCGTCACTGATTTCCGGCGGAATCATGGCCCGCACCTCTCCGTTGGTCACGGCATACCCAGTGTAATCCGCATTGCGGAAGGAGATCTCCGGATCCAGCATGAAGTTGATGAACTTCATGGCGCCATCGGGATTCTTGGCGTTGCTGGGTACGGCCATCACATCAAACCAGAGGTTTGTCCCTTCTTTGGGGATAGCAAAGGCCAGATCCGGGTTTTGCATCCTGGCCACGGTGGCCTCTCCAGACCAGACCACGGCCAGAGCTGCTTCACCGGCGATCATCTTATCCTGCCCCTCATCCACCACGTAGGCCAAAACCAGGGGCTTTTGCTCCTTGAGCAGCTCACCCGCTTCCTCCAGTTCTTTCTCATCCAATGTGTTGATGCTGTAACCCAGCCTCAGAAGGGCTACGGCAATGGAATCCCGCTGGCTGTCCAGCATGAGGATTTCCTTTTCATACTTGGGATCCCAGAGGATATCCCAACTTTCCACGGGATCATCCACCATGGTGGTGTTGTACAGAATACCTACTGTGCCCCAATAATATGGGAGCGAGTACTCGTTTTTGGGATCGTAGTCCCAGCCCAGGTGCCGCGGTTCGATGTACTTGGCGTTGGGTATCTTGGTCAGATCCAGCTTTTGCACTAAACCTTCCTCAATCATTCTGGTGAGCATGTAGTCCGATGGAAAGATCACGTCGTACGAACTGCCGCCAGCCTTGATCTTGACGTACATGTCCTCGTTGGTGGCGTAGGTGTCGTACACAACCTTGATGCCCGTTTCCTTCTCGAATTCTTCCAGAATGCTTTCGTCGATGTAGTCTCCCCAGTTGTACACATAGATGGTGGGCTTGTCCCTCGTGCAGCCAGTGAGAACTGCACTGAGCAGTACTAAAGCCGCCAGCACCCAAAGCGCTTTAGAGAGTCTGCTCAACCTCCTCACTCCTTTCATATGATTGGGGTTTAGGAAGGCCGGCAGGGCCTTCTATGCAAGAGCCCCTCCCGGAGGGAGAAGCTCCAATTGCCTAGAACGCCTTAACTTCAGTCCAAATGCGATCATATTCCTTCAAAGTCTCACCAAGGCTCACAAACACCTCGGTATTGGCCAAAACTTCCTCGCTGGGGTAGGCCCGGGGGTCGTTGCGCACCTCTTCCGGCAGCATCTCCCAGGCAGCCAGATTGGGGGTGGAATAACCGGTGTACTCGGCGTTGCGCAGGGCAATTTCCGGCCGGTTCAAAAAGTCCATGAACTTGTGGGCCCCCTCGATGTTCTTGGCCCCCTTGGGAATGGCCATCACGTCAAACCAGAGGTTTGTGCCCTCTTTAGGGATGGCGTAGGAGAGATCCGGGTTCTCGCCGATGGCGTACATGGCTTCCCCTGACCAGGTGAGGGCCAGGGCCGCTTCACCCGCGACCATCTTGTCTTTCCCCTCGTCCACAACGTAGGCCAAAACCAGGGGCTTCTGCTGCTTCAACAGCTCAGCCGCTTCCGCCAGCTCCTGGGGGTCCTTGGTGTTGATGGAATAACCCAGCTTCAGGAGGGCCGCCCCGATGGAATCCCGCTGGCTGTCCAGCATGAGGATGTTCTTGGCGTATCTGGCATCCCAGAGCACATCCCAGCTGTCCACTTCTCCCTCCACCATGGTGGTGTTGTAGAGGATGCCTAACGTACCCCACATGTAGGGCAGGGTGTATTCGTTTTTTGGATCGTAATCGGCTCCCATGAGTTTGGGGTCGATGTGCACGCGGTTAGGGATCTTCTCCAGATCGATCTTGAGCAGCATACCCTCGTTGATCATCCTGGTGACCATGTAATCCGAGGGGAAGACCACATCGTAGGTGCTGCCGCCGGATTTGATCTTCACATACATATCTTCATTGGTGGAAAAGGTGTCGTAGACCACCTTGATGCCTGTTTCTTTCTCAAACTCTTCGAGGATGCTCTCGTCGATGTAATCGCCCCAGTTGTACACGTACAGAACGGGCTGTTCTTTGCCGCACCCGGTGAGAACCAGGCTAAGCACTACCAAACCGAGGATCATAAGGACTGTCTTTTTTAGGGACACGTCTCCCATTCCTTTCCTTTCTTTCTTCGCGGGCTTGCCGCACATTGACGATAATTAGGAGTGCTAACACAAAGGTGAACATGATGGTGGATAGGGCATTGATCTTGGGGTTGATTCCCCTCCTAGCCATGGAGTAGACCGTGATGGAAAGCGTGGATACTCCTGAACCGGTGGTGAAGAAGCTCACCACAAAATCGTCAATGGATAGGGTAAAAGCCAAAAGCAGTCCCGTGATAATGCCCGGCATTATTTCAGGGATGATCACCTTCCACAAAGCCTGCAGCGGTGTACAGCCCAGATCCAGCGCCGCTTCGTAGAGATGCTTGTTCAGCTGGCGCAGCTTAGGCAGCACCGACAGGATCACGTAAGGCACGTTAAAGGTAATATGCGACAGCAGCAGGGTGATATACCCAAAGCGCATCCTGGAGAACACAAACAGCAGCATCAGGGAAATGGCAGTCACAATTTCCGGGTTCAAAACGGGCAGGTAGGTCACGTTCATGATCAGCTTTTTCGGAACCCCCCGGGTATTGTGAATACCGATCGCCGCCATGGTGCCGATCACGGTGGCAATTAGGGCTGAGCTCACGCCGATGATCAGCGTGGCGTACAGCGAGTTCATGATGGTGCGGTCCTGAAACAGCTCCACATACCAGCGCAGGGTAAATCCTCCCCACATGCCCCGGGAGCGGGCATCGTTGAGGGAGTACACCATGAGCACGGCAATGGGCAAGTACAAAAAGGCGAAGATCAGGTAAATGTAACTGCGTTTCAACCACCTCACCATAGCGCCACATCCTTTTCTTCCCCTTCAAAGAAGGACATAACTGCCATGCTCAAGAGGATCACCACGATCATCACCACCGAGATGGCAGAGCCAAAACCCCAGTCCCCCACCACAAGGAACTGCTGCTCGATGAGGTTGCCGATGAGGGTGAACTGGCCGCCGCCCAACAGCCTGGAGATGACGAACGTGGTCATGGCCGGCATGAACACCATGGTGATCCCGGAGACCACCCCAGGCAGGCTCAAAGGTAGGATGACCTTGATGAAAACCTGGAAGGGGTTGGCCCCCAGATCCCCCGCTGCCTCCACAACCCCTTTGTCGATCTTGCTCAGCACCGAGTAAATGGGGAGCACCATAAAGGGCAGGAAGTTGTAAACCATGCCCAGGACCACGGCGCCGTTGGTGTACAGAATGTTCACCCGCGGCAAGCTGAAAAAGGTCAATAGAGAGTTGAGAAAGCCGTTGCGCTCCAAGATGGTGAGCCAGGCATAGGTCCTCAGCAGGAAGTTCATCCACATGGGCACCACAAAGAGCAGCATGATCACATGTTTGCGCTTAAAGGCGTTGCCCGCCATGATCATTGCTGCGGGATAGCCCAACAGCAGGCAGATCAGCGTGCTGATCACCGCCAGGTTCAAGGAGCGGATAAAGACCCTGAGGTAGATGGGCTGAAAGAACCGAGTGAAATTCTCCAAAGACCAGGTGGTCCCGCCCTCGGTGGGAACCGTGAAGGCGTAATACAGCACGAGCAGCATGGGCACCACCGTAAAGAGCACCATCCAGATGACATAGGGCGTGAGGGAAAGCCGCTTCACTACGCTCTCACCTTCTTCATGATGTGGATATCCATGGGCTCAAGGCCCAATCCCACCATGGTCCCCACCGGTTCCATGAGGGTAGAGTGCACCAGCCACTCTGTGCCGTCGGCGCCTTCCACAATCATCTCGTAGTGTACCCCCAAAAAGTTCACGGAGCGGACCACGCCCTTGAGCTTGGCCTGATCTGGGGGCATGAGGGCCAAGTCCTCCGGGCGGATCACCACATCCACCAGCTCATCCCGGGCGAAACCAGAGTCAGCACACTCAAACAGGTTGCCGGCAAACTCCACCAGGTAGTCCTGGCGCATGATGCCGTCCACAATATTGCTTTCCCCGATGAAATCGGCAACAAAGGCGTTCACCGGCTCGTTGTAGATCATCTCCGGCGTGCCGATCTGCTGGATCTCCCCATCCTTCATGACCACAACCGTATCACTCATGGACAGGGCCTCTTCCTGGTCATGGGTGACAAAGAGGAAAGTGATGCCCAGCTGCCTCTGCATGTTCTTCAGCTCGTGCTGCATCTCTTTGCGCAGCTTGAGGTCTAAAGCGGCCAGGGGTTCATCCAAAAGCAGTACGTCGGGTTCGTTGACCAGAGCCCGGGCAATGGCTACCCGCTGCTGCTGCCCGCCGCTGAGGGAGTTGACGTCCCGCTTCTCGTAGCCCTGCAGGTTCACAAGCTCCAGCATGCGGGAGACCTTTTCCCGGATGACCGACTCCTTCATCTTCTTGATCCGCAGGCCGAAGGCGATGTTTTCAAACACGTTGAGATGGGAGAACAGGGCATAACGCTGAAAGACGGTATTCACTTTGCGTTTATGGGATGGCACATTACCAATGTCTTGACCGTTAAAGGTAATAGTTCCCGTGTCGGGCTTCTCAAAGCCCCCGATCAGCCGCAGCATGGTGGTCTTGCCGCAGCCGCTGGGACCAAGCAAAGTGACAAACTCATTCTTGCGGATGTACAGATCCACATCTGTCAGCGCAGGTGTATCGTCGTAATACTTGGAGACACCTTTCAGCTGAACGATGATCTCGGACACCACAGTTCCCCCTTTCCAATCTTGAAGACTAAAAGCTCGGCGGTGAAGAAACCCACAGAACAACCGCGGGCCTTTTGCCCGCGTTGGCGATGTAATGGCCTGCTTCGGCGGGGAAATAAAAGGACTCGCCCGCCCGGACCTTAACCACTTCCGAGCCGAAATGCAGCAGGATCTGCCCCTTGATCACATACCCAAACTCCTCCCCATCGTGGGGATCGTCGTAAGGCGTGCGTCCCTCCGGCTCCAGGTGCACCACGATGGGCTCCATGGCGTTTTTCTGGGCATTAGGCACCAGCCAGCGGATCTCGCTTTTCAACTCCGGATCGCTTTTGACAGAGACATCGTTTTTGGTAAAGACCATTTTTTCAGGCACGTCCTGCTTGAAAAAGTCCTGCAGATTTGTACCCAGCGATTCCAGAATATCGATCAAGGTGGCGATGGAAGGCGAGGTGAGGTCACGTTCCACTTGAGAAATGAAGCCTTTGGACAGTTCGCAGCGGTCCGCCAGTTCCTCCTGCGTCAGGTTGTGCTGGATGCGTAGACGCTTGATTTTCTCACCTATCTTCATCCCTGTCCCTCCCTTCCTAAGTTTCGTGATACTAAACTTGAAGTTTAGCAACACTAAACAAGTGTATTGTACCGAGTGGGGGGGTGCATGTCAATACTTTGTCCCCAAGAATTTTGCGGGGGAGGAGAAATAATTCTCTGGCGGGGGAAATAGGCATGTAGAGGGAGTTTCCGAGGGAGGTATGGGGATGTGGGAGCTGGCTAGAATTGTTTTCCTGGGCACCATGGCGGGAGTGTTAGGCACAGGCGCGGGGGGAATTCTCCTGGGGCTCGGCCGCATACCCCAAGGGGCGGAACTCAGCTTTCACCTGGCCTTCTCCAGCGGAGTCATGCTCGCGGTGGTCTTTCACGACCTGCTCCCGGAAGCCCTGGCCCTGCGGGGACCCGGCGTGACCTTTGCCGGGGTGGTCTTGGGAACCGCTGCCCTGCCGCTGCTCAAACCCCTCTTTTTTCCCACCGGTCGGGGCAGCTTGATCCAGACGGGGCTTTTTTTGGGCCTGGGCATCGCCGCCCACAACTTCCCGGAGGGCCTGGTCATCGGGGCGGGTTACCTGGCCTCCCAGGAGCTGGGCTTCAGTCTCGCCCTGGCCCTCTGCCTGCACAATATTCCCGAAGGGATGGCCATGGCGGCACCGCTTCTGGCCGGGGGTGTGGGCAGAACCTCCGCTGTGCTTTTGACCATTGCCGCGGGTCTGCCCATGGGCCTTGGCGCCCTGGCGGGCGGGCTTTTCGGCCAGCTGACCCCCACCACCTTAGCCGGGACCTTGGGCTTTGCCGCGGGAGCCATGCTCTTTTTGGTCTTCCACGAACTGCTCCCGGAAGCAAACTGCTTGGACTTTCCCCTGGCCGCCACCTTGGGGGCGATTTTCGGCGTGATGCTCGGCCTGGGACTTTTGGTGATCCACTAAAGGCCCAGCCGCGCCCGGTCGATAATTAAGGGAAGGGAAATCGGAGCAGGGGGGTGGCGCGGTGAATCTGTTTTACTTAGCCGGACTGCGCGCAGTAAGCGCGTACCATGCGGCTGCTAAAGCCTACGCCGTTTCCCTGGAGCGCATCGCCACGGGGAAGCGGATTAACCGCGCCGCGGATGATGCCGCGGGACTGGCCATCTCCGAACGGATGAAAGCCCAGATCCGCGGACTGAGGCAGGCCTCCCGCAATGCCCAGGACGCCATTTCCCTCCTGCAGATAGCCGATGGAGCCCTGGGGGAGATGCAGTCCATCGTACACCGCCTGCGGGAGATCGCGGTCTATGCCGCCACGGGTACCCTGGATGAAGCTGACCGGGCCGCTTTGCAGATGGAATTCAGCGAGCTCGTTGGGGCCCTAGGGGATATGGCCCGGGGCACGCACTTTAACACAATCCCCCTTCTGGATGGGAGCCGGGATGAAAACAATCCCCTGATCATCCAAGTGGGTGCGAACGCGGGGCAGCATATGGAGATCGCTTTGGGAGACATGCGCCCGGAGGCCCTGGGCCTGGGGGATCTCTCCGTGGCGACGCAGGAAGAAGCGGATGCGGCCATAGGAGCCCTAGACGAAGTTTTAACTAAGATCTCTTCCCAGAGGGGCTATGTGGGCGCGAAGATGAGGCGCCTGGAGCACACCGTGAGCAATCTAGAAAACATGGCCCTCAACCTCACCGAGGCGGAATCCCGCATCAGCGATGCCGATATCGCCCTGGAGGTTTTGAACATGGTTTCCGCCCAGATCCGCATGCAGGCGGCCCTGGCCATGATCGCCCAGGCCAATGCCGCCCAGCAGATGATCCTGCAGCTGCTCTGGCCGGCGAGGTGATTGTGGTCCGGTGACGCTGCCCAAGAATGAAACAAGGCTGCTGCGGCAGCCTTTTTTTCTGGGGTTCAGATCCTTTCCCCAGCACATGTTCCCACTAGCATCGAAACAACCACAGCTACTGCACATACCTGTTCTGTCCCAAGGGGGCCGGAGCCAGTGGTCAATTTCCAACAGGAAGCTTAGCACCCCAAAGCGAATACTCAAAGCAGCTTTGGTGAAAGGTCGTGAAGCAGGTGATCAAGTTCGGGACCGGCGGCTGGCGGGCCATCATTGGCGATGGGTTTACCTTCAGCAACGTGCGCAGGGTGGCCCAGGCCGCGGCGCTCTATCTCCAGGAAAACAAACAGGACCACAAACCGGTGGTGATCGGCCATGACCTGCGCTTTCTCTCGGGCCGTTTTTCCAGGGCCATCGCGGAGATCCTGGTGCACAACGGCATCCCCGTCTGGTTCATTGAACCGGTGGTGCCCACTCCCATGCTCATGTACGCGGTGGAGCAGGAGAAACTCGCCATGGGGCTGATGGTCACCGCCTCCCACAACCCCTCCGAATACAACGGCATCAAAGTGATCGTGGAAGGGGGCAAAGATGCCCCGGTGGAGGTGACCAACCGCCTGGAGGAGCTCTGCCAGCTCATCCCTCCCCTGGAGGCACCCCCCCTCACCTTCTTCGACGCCCTGGACCAGGGGAAAATCGTGCTCTACTCCAACAAGAACGCCTACATCGATTCCCTCCTGGCCCAGATCGATGTCCCGGCGGTGCAGCAGCTCAACCTCAATGTACTGTTTAACCCCATGTTCGGAGTGGCCAAGGACATCATGGCCATGTGCCTGGCTTCCCTGCGCTGTTCGGTTGATCTGATCAACGCCGAGCGGGATACCATGTTCGGCCAGCGGGCTCCCTCTCCCTCCCGGGAAGCACTCCAGGATATGGAATACCTCATGAAGCAGGGGCACTACCACATCGGCATCGCCACCGACGGGGACTCAGACCGCATCGGCCTCTACGATGAAAAGGGGAATTACATCACCGCCAACGAGATCCTCAAGCTTTTGTACTACTACCTCAAGCAGTACCGCAAGGAACGGGGCGGCGTGGTGCGCAACATCACCACAACCCACGTATTGGACCGCATTGCCCACTCCTTCGGCGAACCGGCCTATGAAGTGCCCGTGGGTTTCAAATATATCACCCAAAAAATGGACGAAGAAGACCTGCTGCTGGGGGGAGAAAGCAGCGGTGGGCTGAAAATCCGGGGCCATGTCAACGGTAAAGATGGCATTTTAGCCGCGCTGCTGGCCGTGGAAATGCTGGCCAAGACCAAAAAGACCCTCAGCCAGCTGCTGAAGGAGATCGATGAAAAATACGGGACGCTGCACTTCGGGGAGCTCAACCTGGGGTACCGGCAAGAAGAGCGCAGCCGCCTGGAAAAGACTCTGCTCGCGGACCGCTACATCCCCGCCTTTCCCTGGAAGATCCACAGGGTCTCCTATCTCGATGGAGTCAAGTTCTACTTCACCAATGACTGCTGGTTTTCCATCCGCTTCTCCGGCACAGAACCCATCCTGCGCCTGGCCTGGGAAACCACCAAACCAGCCCAAGCCCAGCAGCTGCTGCAGGTGATCCGGGAGGACAGCACACTGCAGCTGCCCCTGGGCAAAGGAGGCAGCTAAGTGCGGGGCGTAATCCTGGCGGCTGGGAAAGGCACTAGGCTGGGCGCGCTGGGGGCCAAGGTGCCCAAAGCGCTGCTGCCCGTGGGCAAGAAACCGTGCCTGGAGCATATAATTCTAGGGATGAGGGAGGCGGGCGTGGACCGCTTGGCCGTGGTCATCGGCCATTTAGGTGAGCTGATCCAGGCCCGGTATCAGGACGGCAGCTCCCTGGGCGTGCAGATCACCTATCTCCAGCAGGACCTGGCTAGGTATGGAACGGGAGCCGCCCTGCTCCAGGCGGAGCAGTTTGTGCAGGGAGAACCCTTTTTTGTCTCCTACGGAGATATCGCCATCGCCCCGGAGAACTACCGGGCCATGGCCCAGCTGTTCAATGAGCACGGCACCATGGTCAGCTCCATCAACTGGATGGATGATCCCACCCACGGCGCCGCGGTGTATCTGGGCGCGGGAGGTTTTGTGGAACGCCTGGTGGAAAAACCCCCGCCGGGCACGTCCCAAACCAACTGGAACAACGGCGGGGTTTATATCTTCCTGCCCCAGGTCTTCCACTATCTGAAAAACCTGCGCCCTTCGCCCCGGGGTGAATATGAACTCTCCGCGGCGGTGGCGCAGATGGCTGCCGATGGCGTCCCCATCAAAGCCCACCGGATCACCGGGTTCTGGCGGGACATCGGGGCGCCCCTGGAGGGCGAGTCTTAACCCTGCTTCCTGAGGTTTCTGAGGTACTTGAAAACGGCAATGATGGTTTTGGCGTCGTTGATCTCACCCTGGTCGATCATCTCCTCCACCTTTTCCAGGGGAATCCAGCGCACGTTGATATCTTCCCCGGGGTCTAGATGCTGCTCTCCCTTGGTGAGCCCGCTGGCGTAGAAAAGGTGTAAAACCTCGTTGGTGTAGCCGGGGGTGGGATAAATATGCCCCAGGGACTCCCAGTCTTCGGCACTGTAGCCCGTCTCCTCCTGGAGCTCCCGGCGCGCGCATTCCAGGGGCGGCTCGCTGCGGTCAATGGTCCCCGCGGGGATCTCCAGCATCTTGCGCCCCGCTGCGGGCCGGTACTGTTCCACCAGGAGCACCTGCCCGTCCTTGACCACCAAGGTGGCCGCGGCTCCGGGATGATCAACCATCTTAAACTGCCTTACCCTGCTGCCAATCCAGACGTCCTTGGTTGTAAACCTGAACACAACTATCACCTCTCGTCAGTAATTCTGGCAAAAGGCAGAGACTCCTTTTGCCCGGGGCCGGTCACCCTTTCTTTTTGCCTGCAGTAATCTGGACAGTAAGGGTGGTTATACTATTCCTTGACACTATGGAAAGGAATGGTGCCCCGTGACTGCCCAAGCCTTAATCTATCCCGTTTTACTCCTGCTCGTGGGCGGATTTGTGCTCCTCACTGTACCCCGGGACAACCTGCGCCTGCTGCTGCCCTACGGAGCAGTTTTGGGCGGGCTCCTGGAGTATCTGGAAGGCCTGATCACCGGCGGCCTGGGGATCACTGCCTTCCACAACGTGGGCCTGATCCAAGCCGGAAGCAATCCGCTGCTCTCCTACATCGTCTGGACCTTCATCGCGGTCTTTTTCCTCCACTTCTGGCCCCGCTCCAACGAACCCCTGGGTTACCTGTATTTGCTGGGCTGGGCTCTTCTGGCCACCGGTTTCAGCCAGGTGGTGAAGGGGGCAGGCCTGTTCAGCTACGCGGAGTGGTTCTACCCCATTCCCATGCTGCTGCTGTTTGCCGCCCGCTTTGCCCTCAAGGTGTGGGTGGCCAAACGCTGCGGTTTGCTCAGCTAGGCGGCGTTCACAAATTGTGGGGCGGCGGGAGGAACCCCATCTCACCGTGGAGAAGTCTGGAGGTGAAGCTAGTAACTTCCTCGTGGGGTGGGACAGATGAAAAAGTGCTGCGCACCAGTGGTTATCCTTGCACTACTTATGGCGGTCTCTGCCGCTTCTGCCCAAAGCAGCAGCGTGCAGGATCCAGCGGCCTTGGAAGCGTTCTTTGACGGAGTGTTTTCCGTTCAGCTCAGGCAGAACAAGATCCCCGGCGCCGAGGTTGTGGTGGTTGCCCAGGGCGAGATTGTGTTGGCCAAAGGCTACGGTTTCGCCGACTTGGCAGAGGAGATCCCCATGGAGCCCGGGATCACGGTCCACCGGCCAGGTTCCATTTCCAAAATCCTGGTCTGGCTGGCCGTGATGCAGCTGGTGGAACAGGGGAAGCTGGACCTCTATGCCGATGTCAATACCTACCTGGACTTCACCATCCCCCCGCGCACCACTTCCACCAAGGACGTTCCCCCCATCACCCTCCACCACCTCATGACCCATACGGCAGGTTTTGAGGACGAGGTGGCCTGGACGATTGTGGCAGATCCGGAACTGCTCAAGCCCTTGGGGCAGTATGTGAAGGAACATCTCCCCGCCAGGGTCTTTACGCCCGGATCGATCATGGCCTATTCCAATTACGGCACAGCCCTTGCCGCCTATATTGTGGAACGGGTGAGCGGCCAGCCCTTTGCCGCCTACGCCCAGGAGCAGCTCTTGACTCCCTTGGGCCTCACCTCCACCACCTTCCGGCAGGAGCTCCCCGGGGACCTGGCGGCCCGCCTGAGCCGGGGTTACCGCTATGAAGCCGGGCGCTACATAGCCGGCGGCTTCGAGTATGTGCAAAACTACCCCGCCGGGGGCTTAACCACCAGCAGCCTAGATATGGCCCGGCTGCTTTTGGCCTTGCTCAGTTTAGGCGAGCTGCCCGGACCAAGCCCGGAGCAGTCCGCAGAGGACGAGGGCCCGGAGCGCCTTTTAGCTGAAGAGACCATGCGGACCATGCTGAGCCGGCAGTTTGCCGCGCATCCCGAGCTCCCTGGGATGACCTACGGCCTCATGGAAGCGGAGTACAACGGCCGCAGAATTTTAGGCCACGGCGGCGATACCTTCCTGTTCAGCAGCGGCCTCTACTTCCTCCCCGAGGAAGATGTGGGCCTGTATGTGGTGTACAACTCCCCGGCAGGCAGCGAGCTGCGGGGTCTGGTCCTCAAGGCCTTCCTGGACCGCTATTTCCCCCCGGCAGAAGGGGCAGGGCCCCAGCCGCGCCCCATCACCGAGGGCACGGAAGCCAACTACCGGGGGGTGTACCACAGCTCCCGCTCCAATTTCACCGGAGTGGAATCGGTGGTGCGCCTGGCGCAGCCCCTCACTGTGGATGTGGATTCCCAGGGCTATCTCCTGCTGCAGGCGGGCGGAGCGGTCCAGCGCTTCGGGGAAATCGCCCCCGGGCTGTTCCAGGAGCTGCACGGGGACGCTAAGATCGCCTTTGTGTTCGACGACGGCAGAGCGGTGCGCATTCTGCTGCCGGGTCCAGGGGCCTGGCTGCGCACGCCTTGGTATCAGACGCCAGCCTTTTTAACCACCCTTGTGGCCGGCTCCTGCCTGTTCATGCTGGGCACGCTCATTGCCTGGATCCGGGGGGTGTTCAGGATTCGCCCCAGGCACAAACCCCTGGTTTTACCCAAGGCGCTGGCGGTCCTGTTTATCCTGCTCTTTTTCACCGCCCTTGTGCTGGGGGCAGAAGTGCTGAACACGCTCCATCCTGAATACGATGTGCCCATGGTGGTTTTAGAACCTTCCTCTACCCTTAACGTGCTGCTCGTGCTCACGAAGATTCTAGTGGGGCTGGGCGCGGTGATGCTTCTCACCGCCATCTACCTCCTGGCCGCGAAAGGAGGCAGCCTCGGGCAGAGAATTCACTATGTGCTGCTCACCCTGGACGTGCTCGCCGTGATTTTCGTGTTGTGGCAGCTTAACCTCTGGTGATGGGAGGTTAAATACTGACGGATAGGAGAGCGCCATGGCTTTAATTAAGGAGTTCCTCGAAGACTACAGGGGTAAGATTGGTCACTTTCAGCACCTGGCGGAGGTCTGTGCCTACCAGTGTGAAAGTGCACTGAAACGGCAGGGCCTGCGGGTTTTAGTTACCTCCAGGGCCAAACGGCTGGATAGTCTCGCCTCGAAGGTTGAGGACCGGGCGCAGGAAAAGAACTACCGGAGTATTGCCGAGATCTATGAAGATATAGTTGACCTGGCTGGGGTGCGCATCGCCCTGTTTTTCCCCCAGGACCAAAGAGAAGTGGATCAGTTTATCCGCTCCAACTTCAACGTGGACAGTGTGAAGGATTTCCCGGAGGCCTTAGGCCATCCCGGAGCCTATCCCAAGCAGTTTTTAGGCTATGTGGGCCGCCATTATCGCCTCTACTTAAAACCTGAATCCCTTCCCCCAGAAGAGCAGCACCTGGCCAACTACGTCATCGAGGTGCAGGTGGGCTCTGTTTTGATGCATGCCTGGGCCGAGGTGGAGCACGATCTGGTTTATAAATCCACCGGAAGTTTTCTCTCCCAGGACGAGTACGCAATCCTGGATGAGCTCAACGGGCTGATGTACGAGGGCGAGATGGCCCTGGAACGTCTGCAGACCGCGGTGAAAAGGAGGATCAACGCTGAGCAGCACCCCTTTTTCAACCACTATGAGCTCGCCTCCTACCTCACCGATCAGAAGCGCAGAGCACTCCCGGGCCCCGAATGCCGCTTTTCCATCGGGCGCACCGATGTGCTGTTCCAGTTCCTGAAGACCATCGGCCTCAACTCTGTGCCGGCCCTGCGCCCCATCCTGCAGACCTGCCGCTTCAGCCCGCAGGCGGAACCCCTGGCCCAGCAGATCGTAGACCAGCTGCTTGTGAATAATCCCGATCTGTACGGCGCCTACGATCGGGCCCGGACCACCGTTGGTGCCACCGACCCCTTCGGCACTCCCTACGAAACCCTGTCCTTCTTCTCGGAAACTGGCGGCCTGGGCCCCTTTATGCGCAGCTGGATCGGGGTTGAACGGGCTTTGGGGCAGGTCCTCCACCAAGTGCTCAGGGGTGAACCCGCGGATCTGGTTCTAGATGGCCAAACGGAAGAGAAACTCCGGCGGGCCAAAAAGCTGCGGAACCAAATCGTCTTTGGCAGCGCACCGCCCAGTGAAGAAGAACTGGAACGGGGGGAGGAGTTTTTGCAGGGCTTCCTCAGTTTTCTCCAGCAGGGAGCAGTCGAACCTAGTTTGCAAGAACAAAAAGCTTAAGACGCATATTTTTACACACTCTTAACAGCACACTCCTAAGGAACGGAGCATTCATTGTGGAATGTAGTTGGTAGAGACGTGCAGAGGACGCAAAACAAAAGGAGGAGACTCGATGAACGTATATGCACAAGCGCTGGAAAAACACAAGGAGTGGCGCGGCAAGGTGGAAATTATCAGCAAAGCCACGGTTAAAAACTCAGCTGACCTCAGCCTAGCGTACTCCCCAGGTGTGGCTGCCCCCTGCCGGGAAATTGCAGAGAATCCCGAACGAGTCTGGGATTACACGTGGAAGGGCAACACCATTGCCGTGGTTTCCGATGGCACCGCGGTTCTGGGCCTGGGCAACATCGGCCCCGCGGCGGCGCTGCCGGTTATGGAAGGCAAGGCGGTTTTGTTTAAGGAATTTGCCAATGTCAATGCCATTCCCCTCTGCCTCAACACCCAGGATGTGGACGAAATCGTGCAGATTGTGAAATCCCTGGAACCCACCATCGCCGGGGTAAACCTAGAAGACATCTCCGCCCCCCGCTGCTTCGAGATTGAGCGGCGCTTGAAGGAAGAGACCAACATGTTCGTCTTCCACGACGACCAGCACGGCACGGCCGTTGTCACCCTGGCCGGCCTGATCAACGCCCTGAAGGTTGTGGGCAAGGATAAAGATGCGGTGATCGTGGTGAACGGAATCGGCGCCGCTGGTGCGGCCATCGTCCTCACCCTCTTGGAAGACGGCTACAAAAACATCATCCCCTGCGGCCGCCACGGCAGGTTGATCCCGGGCGATCCCGCCAACAATCCTTGCCAGGAGGAGATTGCCCAGGCCACCAATCCAGAGGGCATCAAGCAGACCCTGGCGGAAGCCATGCGGGGCGCAGATGTGTTCATCGGCGTCTCCGTGGCCAACGTGGTCACCCCCGAGATGGTTAAGAGTATGAACGATCAGCCCATCATCATGGCCCTGGCTAACCCTGAACCGGAGATCTCCGTGGAGCTGGCCCTGGAAGCGGGGGCGGCTGTTGTGGCCACCGGGCGTTCCGACTACCCCAACCAGATCAACAACGTGCTCGGCTTTCCCGGCATCTTCCGGGGCGCCCTGGATGTACGGGCCACCGAGCTGAACTGCGCCATGAAAATCGCGGCGGCCCACGCCATTGCCGGCCTGATTCCAGAGCCGACCGCTGAGTGCATCATCCCTTCACCCTTCGATTCCCGGGTAGTCCCGGCTGTGGCCCAAGCGGTGGCCGATGCAGCCAGAAAAACAGGCGCTGCACGGGAGGTGTAGGCATGGGGTGTCCCTTCGACCAGGTGGTTGAGCGCCGCAGCACCGGCTGTGTCAAGTGGGATGGCCTTTTGGAGTCCTTCGGCCGGGAGGATCTGCTGCCCATGTGGGTGGCAGACATGGACTTCCGGCCCCCCGAGGCAGTGGTCCAAGCGGTGACCCAGCGCGCCCAGCACGGCATTTACGGTTACGAAAAAAGGCCAGCCAGCTTCGATGAAGCTGTCCTGGGCTGGCTCCAGAGCCGCCACGGCTGGGATGTTGATCCCGCCTGGCTGATCCATACGCCGGGGGTTGTGGCCGGCCTGACCTTTGCCGTGCTGGCCCTCACGGAACCGGGTGAGCGGGTGGTGATTCAGCCCCCTGTTTATCCCCCGTTCTTTGCCATTCTGCGCAGCAACGGCCGGGAAGTGGTGGAAAACCCCCTGGTGGAATCGGGGGGCAGGTATGTTATGAACTTCGAGGAGCTGGAGGAGTTCTTCCGCTCCGGCGTGAAGACCATGATGCTCTGCAGCCCCCACAATCCCGTGGGCAGGGTCTGGACGAAAGAGGAACTGGAAACCCTGGCCGAACTGGTGCTCAAGTACGATGTGACGGTGCTCAGCGACGAGATCTGGTCTGATCTGGTCTTTGCCGGGTCCAAGCACATTCCCTTCGCCACCCTGGCGCCGGAGATCGCCCAGCGGACCGTCACCTTCAATGCCCCCAGCAAGACCTTTAACATCGCAGGGCTCTACGTCTCCAACGGAATCATCCCCAACCCGCAACTCCGGGCCAAGATCTGCCAGCTCATGGAGCGCCTTTCCGTGGGAGCCATAGGCTTCTTTGGCTTGGTGGCCGCGGAAGCAGCCTACAGATCCGGAGCCCCTTGGCTGGATTCCCTCCTAACCTACCTAGAGGAGAACGGCAATTACGTCCGGCAGGAGCTGGGCCGGATTGCCCCGCAGATCAAGATTAACAAGCCCGAGGGCACCTATGTCCTCTGGCTGGATTGCCGGGAGCTCGGCCTTCCCTACGAAGAACTGAACCAGTTCTTCGTACAGCACGCGGGTCTAGCTCTGAACGAAGGTTCCGCCTTTGGCTCCGCGGGCCTGGGCTTTCAGCGCATGAACATCGGCTGCCCCAGAAGCCTGATCGGCGAAGCCCTGCGGAGAATCGAACACGCACTTTCAGCCCTATAGGAGCACATACACCAAGGGGGCGTTGCAGAACTACTCGATTGAGTAGGAGCAACGCTCCTTTTTGTGTCTCTTGGCCTGAAAATGCGCCCAGACTTGGATTGTACAGTAAACGCCCCGAATGGACACAACCCGAAAACCTAGATGCTTTGTTTATCGGCATTTCCGAGATTGTGGATAACTCAAAACCAGAGATCGTGTAGGCACAACCAATGTGCATAAAATGGTTGTATTAT
>NZ_JBHGXH010000072.1:0-2004 GCF_041936445.1 Candidatus Darwinibacter acetoxidans
CTGCCGGCGTGGAGACCTCGAAATGTACGACGACGGTCGATATTTCACCGTCACCGGCAACCACATTCCCGGCACCCCTGCAGAGGTGCGAGAGCCGGCCCCGGGGAGCATTGAGGCGCTTTACGCGAAGATCAGCGCCCCCAAAGAGCAGGAGCCGAGGGAGCAGCCCCGGCGCGAACCCACCCACCATGTGGACCTCGCCGACGAGGAAGTGATCGCCCTCTGTCAGAAAGCCCGAAACAGCGCAACCTTCAACGCACTGTGGAACGGCAGCACAGCCGGGTATCCCTCTGCGAGCGAAGCCGACCAAGCGCTATGCAACCTCTTGTGTTTCTACACGCGCGACCCCTCACAGATTGCTCGACTCATGAGGCAATCGGGACTTTACCGGCAGAAAATGGACCGGGACGACTACCTGCAGCGCACAATCACCACAGCCCTGCAGGGTGTGAGAGAGACCTACACCCCGAAGCAGGAACGGCCCCGGCCCCGGGGGAAGCAGAAGAGGACCGGCAACGAGCAAGAGCCCGAGGAGGAGCAGCCCAAGAAGCTCAAATCACATGTGGTTACAGAGGACGGAATATGGATCGACGTGATCACCGGGGATCAGCAATTCCTGTTTGCTGGGATCGAGAACGGGGAGGTGGTCTTCCGAGAGAGCGTGACCGACGAGCACGGCGAGGAGGTTTACCCCCGGCCCCTTGACCGGCACGCAGACAGTGGGGATCTCGTCCACATTGTGGGGTTGCCCCGGAAGGAGGCGCTGGAGGCTGCAGCGCTCCTCAGCCCTCAAGAGCTCTCCGAAATGGTCCAGGCGCACCTCTACAGGTATGTGGACGTGAAGCCCCACGAACGGGAGCTTCTGACGTGGTACGCGATTTACACGTGGTTCTATCGGAAGAGCGCGACAAGCCCCTATCTCCGGTTTTTGGCCGATACCGGGAAAGGGAAGAGCAGGCTTGTGCGTGCAACCGGGGATCTCTGTTTCCTTCCGATCACAGCCGGAGGATCGAGCACCAGATCGGGGATCATGCGGTTCAAAGAGAAATGGCAGGGAACGCTTCTGATCGACGAGAGCGACCTATCAGGAGGAGCAGAAGACCCCCTGATCAAGTACCTAAACCTCGGTTTCGAGCGTGGGCAGTACTTCATTCTCTCCGACAAGAACGACCCGAAGCAGCAGGAGTTCTATGATCCCTTCGGCCCGAAGGTGATCGGCATGCGTCAGCCATTCGGCGATGTGGCCACAGAAGGTCGGTGCCTTTCGATCACCCCGTACGAGACAGAGAGGCGCGATATCCCGGTGGAACTCGGGAAGGAGTACCACGAGGCCGTGCAACAGGTGCGTGCTCATATCGCCCGGTTCGTGCTCACCCACTGGAACGAGATCGACGGGGAAACGCTCATGGACTGCAGCGATATCGACGTGGAGCCCCGGCTGAAGCAAATGTTGCGCCCTCTCTCCATAGTGCTGCAGCTCTACCCCGACGGGGAAGAGCGGTTCCGGCAGTATATGCTTGACCGGCAGATCGAGGTGAAGAAGCAGCGCGCCATGTCGTGGGAAGGGAGCATGTTCAACCTCGTGTACTCCCTTGCGAGTGGGGATACCACGCCCGACGAGGAGCGATACCGGCAGTACTACGACCTCACCGAGCAACTGCAGGCCGTGACCCCGGCAATGGTCGGCGACCTTCTCAGGGTATCGCCCCGGTCGGTGACAACCGCGCTTACCGGGATCGGGTTCGAGAGTGACCGGCGAACGATTAAACTCTGTGACGTGGCCCGGGCAACCGGGGACGGGAAGCGTGAGGTGGTCGGGACCCGGCAGGTACGCTGCTACACGGTCCCCTCACCTCAAGTGTGGAGAGAGATCACACGGCGCTACTACTTCGACCCCGACGACCCGAACGGCGACGCGCCCCCATGCCCGGAGATCCTACGAGGCCGGCAATGGGTGACGCTGGCACAGGAGAGGCTCGGGGGAGGTGAACTATGATATCAAAC
>NZ_JBHGXH010000073.1:0-11780 GCF_041936445.1 Candidatus Darwinibacter acetoxidans
AGGGCCAGTATCAAGGCCTGTTCGCTCCGCTGGTAGCGGGCAAACATCTCGGTGGAAAACTGACCGTTACGAAAACGCGGAACATGTAAGGCTATGGTTCCCACCCGGGTGGTTAGTGTATGCGGGCGTGTGCCGTTACGATATCCCTTCCTTTTATCAGTGCGTTCGTATGGTTCGGCTTGAAGCTGTTCGGTGGCTTGCGCCTGCAAAATCTGGTTCAATACCGATTCCAATAACGCTGACACACCGGAATCCTTGTTATTGCCTAAAAATAGACGGTGCAAAAGTTCTTGATCTACGGTAATCTGGTATTGAGCCATTTCAAATTCCTCCTCTCAGAATTTTGGTTTCTCCAACTTCTATTCTAACTGAGGAATTTGTTAATGGCTTTCCTATTTTTTCAGAAAACCATTTTTACACCATTATACGGACTCAACTCGAATTGCGGTCCGCTGTGCGGATCGAGATACATTGCCACCGTGCTTTCTACCTTATGGAACGAGAGGAATCTGGTGCTGAGAGTTGAGCACTGAACTGAGCTCAGCGCCAAGGCAGCAAAAAAGCCCGGCAAAACCGGGCTTCCCTGACATAGTTCACGACAAGAATGTTGTTTTGGGCACTGGAATGCTGCTGGCGCCGTGGCGGGGCCAGAGCCATCTTCCTATTACTCTTTGATCCCTCCCAGGGTCAAGCCGTGGACGAAGTACCTCTGCAGGAAGGGGTATACTGCCACGATGGGTACACTCACAATGATGGTCATGGTGGCCCGGATGGCCCTGGGCGTGACCGTGTTTGTGGTGCCCGCAGCGGCTCTGGACAGCGCCTGGAGCAGCGATCCGGACATGGTGTTCGCGCTCTGCAGGACTTTCATCAGCTCGTACTGCAAGGTGCTGAGCTGAGCGTTGGCGGAATTGTAGAGGAAGGTGTCGAACCAAGCATTCCAGTTGTCCACCGCGATGAAGAGGGCGATGGTGGCCAAGACCGGTTTGCACAAGGGTAGGATGATGCGCAGGAAAATGGTGAACTCACCTGCCCCGTCAATGCGCGCCGACTCCACATAGCTGTCCGACAGGCCAGCGATATAAGTCCGGATGACGATGAGGTTAAAAGCCGAGACCAGCCCCGGGACCACATAGACCCAGAAGCTGTTCACCAGCCCAAGGGAGCGCATGAGGAAGTAGGTAGGCACCAATCCCCCGTCGATGTACATGGTGAGGACGTAGATGAAGGAAACAAGCCTCCTGAACACGAACTCCCTGCGGCTGATGATGTAAGCTGCCATGGCCGTGCAGAAGGTGCCCAAGACAGTGGACAGAATGGTCCTGGCGGCTGAAACCAGAGTTGCATGGTAAATCTGGCTGCGGGTCAGCAGCGTTTGGTAGTTGTACAAAGTGAACTTGCGCGGCCAGAGGGTGATCCCTCCCCTGGAGCTGTCCATGGCGTCGTTGAAAGAGACGGCCAGAGTATTCAGGAAGGGGTACAGGGTGACTACCACCAGGAAAATCAGGCTGAGGTAGATGACCGCATCGATAGCAATGTCCCCCCAGGTTTTGCGTCCAACTCTATGCATGCTTTTCACCCCCACTTTGGTTCCCTAATGATCACTACACCAGCCGCTCCTGGCCCCACCGTTTAGCCAGCTGATTGGCGCTGAACACCAGGATCAAGCTGACCACGCTGCGGAAAATACCGACGGCGGTGGCGAAGGAGTAGCGCATCATCTTGATTCCGTAATCCAGTTCGTAGATGGTGAAGACCCTGGCGTAGTCGATCACTCGTCCGTTCTGGAGCAGATACTGCTGTTCAAAACCGGCGCTTAACACCCAGCCCAAGTTCATGATCAAAAGGACGCTGATGGTGGGCCGGATGGAGGGCAGGGTGATGTACCACATCTGCTTCAGCCTTCCTGCTCCATCGATCATGGCCGATTCATACAAGGTGGGGTCGATGGCCGCAATGGCTGCCAGATAAATGATGGCTCCCCAACCCACTTCTTTCCAGACGTGGGAGACGCCGATGATCCACCAGAACAGAGCCGGTATGCCCAGGAACATGATGGGCTGCTTGATGATGCCCAGGCGCATCAGCACCTCATTGATGATACCTCCATCTGTGGATAGGGCATCCCTCACCAAGTTGGCCGCGACCACCCAGGAGATGAAGTGGGGCAGATAGGATATGGTCTGCACGCTCTTTTTGAACCACATGATCCTGACCTCATTGAGCATGAGGGCCAGGATGATGGAACTGACCGTACCCAGCACCAGCTTGATGATGCTCATGGCCAAGGTATTGCGCAGGACCTGGTAAAAGACGGGGTCGTTAAACAGCAGCCTGAAGTTCTCCAGACCCACCCAGGTCTGCTGCAGGATGCTCTTGCCCGGCCAGTAATTCTGGAAGGCCATGAGCCATCCCCAGATGGGGACATACCTGAAGATAATGACATGAACCAAGAAGGGAATAGTCATGAAAATGAGCATCTTTTGCTGCTTTACTCTATGCCAAAAGGTTCTGCCCCGCGGGACAGCACTTGCTGACGTATTCATGGTTTCTCAACTCACTTGCTTTGGATTTATAGCGTAAAAGGGGTGCCCGAGAGCGCCCCTTTTACATTACAAGAACTCGAAGTCTTACCAGTTCTCCATGCGCCAATCGATGCCCTCTTGATAGACCTTCATCTGCTCAACCATGAGCGGCTTGATATCTCTGACGTAGTTCTCCCAGATGGCCTCGAACTGATCCGGTGAGCTCATCACCAGCTCAGGCACATAGCGGTTGAGGACGTCCTTCATCCTGGTCTCTTCGATATGCGCCGGCGAACCAGCTGGCATGGTGATGGTCCACAGCGGGAAGTACTTCTTGAAGATGGGTTCGTTGAACAGATCCGAGAAGGACTTCACACCGTAGGCATCCATGACCTCTTTCTCCGAATCGGTGCTGTCGGAGTAGATCAGATGCGGCTGCGTATCGGGGAAGAACATGTTGCCGTTTTCGTCAACACCCCTCAGGCTCGGGAAGGCGTTGAAGAAGTACGGTCTGCCGAACACGTTCTGGACCCAGTCGGGATCCCTGAAGAGCTCGAGCTGTTCAGGCGTGCGGTAATAGAGGCCGTTTTCATCTACTTCATAGTGTTCGCCCAGGATACCCCACTGGAGCAGGCGCTGGGTATCTTCCCTGATCAGGTAGTCCAGGAACTTGATGGCTCCCACGGGATCTTTACAGTTGATGGTGATGCCCATGCCCTGCGTGGGCTGTACGTAGGGGATATCCCGCTGCCGTTCTTCAACTAACGGGTCGATCACGATCGGCAGAGGAACGAAGATGCTTTCCGGATTGTCCCTCAACAGGTAGTTCTGAGCTTCCTGCATCTGCCAGAACTGGTTGAACGTGCCCAGTACCCGGCCAGAGCTCAGCTTCTCGATGTACTGGTCGTAGTTGAGGATAAAGGTTTCGGGGTCGATAACACCCTTGTTGTACATCTCGTTCAGCTTCTGGTAGTACCGCTTGGCTGTGGGAGAAGTGTGGTACTCCGTTACCACATAGCGCCCTTGCTGCATAACCGGTACAAACTCACCTTCGTTGGGATAACCCATGAGGTGCTGCGGTACGTTGGTGGTGGCAAAACTGCGCCAGCCGTCGAAGAGGGTGATGTAACCAATGGTGGGTTCGCCATCAATGGTGGGATGTTTGGCCATGTAGTCTTCGATGAGCTGGAAGTACTCGTCCAGCGTCCTGGGGAGCGGCCAGCCATTATCTTTCAAGACCCGCTTGTTGATGAAGAAGCCCAGGGATGGATAACGGGATGTATCGGGGCCGTAGGGAATCGCTTGGATCGGCAGCCAGTACACGTTTCCATCTTCCTGCTTCAGCATTTCCCAATGGTTCGCATACAGACGCTTAATGTTGGGAGCGTGTTCCTCAATCAGGTCATTCAGGGGGATCAATGCCCCGGCGTCCTTCAACAGGCTGGTGAAGTGTGCTGCCACTACCAGGTCGGGATAGTCGCCGCTGGCGATCATCAGTCCGACTTTGGTCTCCAGATCGCCCACTAGGGCTTCCCTGATCAATTTTACGCCTGTTTCTCTTTCGATGATGTCACCGACGATGGTTGAACCGGGGTAATCTGGCAAAGGTTCGCCTGTGAAGACTGTGAATTCCTTGAACTGCTGTGCAAACGCCGTTCCGCCCAAAACAAGAATCAGCAGCAAGGGCAGGAACCAGAATCCTCTTCTCTTCAAAAGTCTTCTCTCCCCTCTAGTCTTAATACCGTGAACAACGCCACTTGCGAGCTTCATTTCAGCGTACTCCCTGCTATCGTCCCCCTTCCCCGGAACTATCCTGATTGGATAATTCTCTTTAATTTGTTAAGTTCCTTTTGGAAAGGCTAACTAGATGCAAACAAATCGGATAAACCCCAGCTAGACCCCTGTGGGTTCGACTAACCCAGCTAGCTCTCCGAATGCTTCAAAAAGAAGCGATCAACCAGAAACTCCATGAGCGGGCTGGGTCCCTGCCTGGCAAACTCCGGCTTGTCGCGGAAGAGCATTCCGAAGGGCTCTTCGTTTGTGTAGGGGGACC
Organism: Candidatus Darwinibacter acetoxidans; assembly: GCF_041936445.1. Lineage (NCBI taxonomy): Bacteria > Bacillati > Bacillota > Clostridia > Candidatus Darwinibacteriales > Candidatus Darwinibacteriaceae > Candidatus Darwinibacter > Candidatus Darwinibacter acetoxidans. The sequence continues at coordinate 4,579 of NZ_JBHGXH010000073.1, forward strand.
AATGGGGCATTGGTTCCCCGGCGGCATCCAGGCCGTTGGGATCGCCGCTTTTGATGAAGTTTGCCCAATAATTGCACATCTGACGGGCCAGATCGTAGTGTTTACCCACAAAGGGCCGCCAGCACTTGGCCAGCGTTTCAAAGAAGAACCACAGGTCCACGGAATGAAAGGCGCCGGGGTTGTCAGGACCCGGAATCTCAGCATCGAAGTTGTAGTAGTAGAAGGGAAGACCACCGCCGTGTTCAGCATTGGCCCGGGCGGCCAGGTGCACCGCGTATTCGATGGTGTTTAACCCCGCCTTTTCCAGAGCCTCTTCCAGGGTAGAGTTGTTGAATTCGATCAGGTCCAAAAACTCCGGCGCCGCATCGGCAAAGAGCTCCTGGGCCAGGTTCTGCAGCTCTTCTTTGGTCTGAACTTGGGGCTTGCTGATGAACTCTGAGGAGGTGTGCCCCGCCAGAACCGGCACCTGCAGGCGCTTGTTTTCCAGGAAGAGCTGGAAGGGATCGCCGGTGCAGAACTGGCCGTCGATCACAGTCCCCCAGAACCGCCCGCACTCCAAGGCCTTGCGGCGGATGAACTCCCCATCCAGCTCCCTAGCCTCCTGCAGCGAAGAGACTCCCAGGTAAGCGAAGAACTCCATTCCAGCCTGTTCCGCTTCCTGGAGGCTGAACCCCCGGGGCGGCCTCCTGTTGTTCGGGTAGAGCGGAGCAAACAGTCCGCTTTGGATAATGGCCCGCTGGCATAGGCCCTGGTTTTGGGGCGAGGTGAGCTGGGCCAGCACACTGCCGCCTCCGGCGGACTGCCCGCCGATAGTGATGTTGGTGGGATCTCCGCCAAAGGCCGCGATGTTTTCCTGAACCCAGCGGACGGCAAACTGCTGGTCCAGGTGGCCGAAGTTGGCCGGTGCCTCCGGCGCCTCTTTGGTGATTTCGGGGTGGCACAGAAAGCCAAACACGTTCAGCCGGTAGTTGATGGTGACCACCACCACTCCCCGGCGGGCGATGCGCTCCCCATCGAATTCCATCTCGGAAGGGTAACCAACTTGCAGCCCGCCGCCGAAGAACCAGACGAACACAGGCAGCCGGTCTTCGGGGCTGGTGGCCGGGGTCCAGACATTCAAGTGCAGGCAGTCCTCGCCCATGGGCACATGGGGATCCACATGCCATTCAAAATCGTAGATATTGTCCTTGTTAATTCCCGGTGTGGCCTGCATGGCGATGGGGCCGAACTGGAAAGCCTCCAAAACGCCATCCCAGTCCGGCGCGGGCTGCGGCGCCCGCCACCGGTTGGGCCCGATGGGCGGTGCAGCAAAGGGAATCCCCTTGAAACTGGTAATCCTGGGGTCGGCCGCGGGCAGGCCCCGCACTAGGCCGTTTTTGATGCGCACTTCCCGCAGCATGGTTTCACCTCTTTCGGGCCCTGGGGCTAATCAAGGGTGAGCAGGATATCCACCGGCTCCGCCGTTTCCACTTTGCCAAAACAGAGCCGGATGAAATTGTAGAATCCGTGGTTCCAGACGCTGAAGTCGTGGCCGCGGCCCTTCAGCACCACTTGGTAGAAGGCTCCCAGGTTATCTCCGGCCGCCTCCCGCAGCCCGTCTGCGGCAGACCGGTAGCTCTGCATGGCAATGGCGTCGGCATCGCCGCAGGTCATGTACAGCAGCTCAATCCTGTGGGGTGAGGAGGCGATGCCCTGCCCCAGGACCGTTCCTGGGCTGGATGTGGGGGCATTGGAAAAGGCACCCACATAGGCAAACAGATCCTGCATACCTTGGGCCAGCACTGTGGGGGCCAGCCCGTTTTGGGGATCACCCGCTGCACCCGTGAAGGCGGCAAAATCATGCCTGTGGCCGCCCAAGGTGAGGTTCAACGCCTGCATACCCCCCATGGAGAGCCCGGCAATGGCCCGGTGCTCCCGGCTGAAGGCGATCCCTTCGGGGGAAGTGTCCGTAATGTCCGCGTAAGTGTTGAAGTTCGCTTCCACAAACGGTATTAAGTCGTGGCGCAGCTCGTAATCGAAGTAGTAAAAGCCCAGCAGGTTGGTCTTCTGGGGATTGAAAGCCGTGTCTGTCCAGTCATGGGCGCTCCTTCCCTCGGGGAAGACCACCAAAAGCGGCTCGATCTCGCCACTGGCGATCAGGTTGTCCAGGACATTGCAGATCACGTACGTATCATGGGCTGTACCGCTGCCCCGCAGCCATTCGTAGCGGGAACCGCCCACCCCGTGCAGCAGGTAGAGCACGTTGTACTTGGTCTCCTGGTCCTCCGGATCATAGCCAGGGGGCAGGTAGATGTAGGCCTGCTTGGTAATGGGCTCGCCCTCTACCGTCTCCCGGCCCGCCTCTTTTGCCTTTAGGCCTTGAGCGGTCACCAGCTGGCGCTCCCTGTTGATATAGTGGCTCACGGGGTAGGAGAATTCCTCCAGGCGGCCCCTCTGCTCCTTGGGGAGAGTCTGCCGGTACTCATAGGGCAGCTGTTTGATCTCGACCATACTTACCACCTCTGCGGCCTGATCCCCGGGGGCCTTGGCGCTGGATTCCTCCAGGCCTGTTTCATAGACCTCCAGCTCGTAAACGTACAGGCTGTAATTGAGCTCCACGGAAGTGGGTCTCGTGACATAAAGCCTGATAAACCTGGCGGGGACGAGGTCTAAAGAACCTTCATAGACGCTCGCGGTATTCCCTTCCACAACATCCTCGTCGCGCCAGGTGATGGCGTCATCGCTCACCTGCAGGCGGAAATCTGCGGCGTTAAACGGGCTTTCTGCCACCTGGCCCCCCAGGGGCCCGCTGCCGTGGAGGCGCACCACCCACCGGCTCAGGAGGAAGTTCCCCTGCAGATCCACCTCCAGCCAGTAGGGGGGCCCTGCAGAAGGTGACCAGCTGGTGAGCCCATCGCCATCCACCGCTCTGGCCGCCCGATCCTCCAGGACGCTGGCCCGTACGGGCTTGTTCAGAGCGATGTTCTTGGATTCAAGGAAGCGGATGGAAAGGGACTTAGCCTCAGCCGCCAGGGCTCTGCCGGGGAAGCTGTCGGTTGTTGTGAAGTGCCAGGCCTCACCCCGCAAGTCTTCCTGGGAGTAGAAGGTGATCAGGTGTTCCCGTTCCACGTCCAGACCAGCCACTTCCTCCAGGGTAAAACCCAGGGCTTCCAATTCAGCGATGCTGTATTCTCCCGGCCTCAAGACACCAAGCCTCTGGCCGGAGCTGCTTAGAAAAGCCACTGCCCCGAGATACTCGGCCCTGTTGGCGTACCACGGTTTTTCCGTATCCACCAACGCCCAAAAGGCGGGTTTGGGCTGCTGGTTGGCATCGAAGAGGAGGGGGCTTTCATCCCGGCGCCAGGATGTGTCGTCGGTAGTTCCCCAGAGGGTGACGCTGGTGATCACATCGCTGTACTTCTTGAACAGCTGGAAAAGCTCTCTGTAGCGCTCAGCCTGTTCCTCTTCGGTAAAGCCCTGCATGCCCACATCCATTTCCGTGATCTGGATCTCCAGTCCCAACTCCGCGTACATGCGGATGGACTGCTCGATCTCGCTGATCCTGGTGTCGTTAACGCTCCAGTGGCCCTGGATGCCCACCCCGTGGATGGGCACTCCCTCGGCCAGGAGCTTCTGCAGCATCTCCAGGGTGCGGGCACGTTTAGCAGGGGCGTCGATGTAGTAGTCGTTGTAAAACAGCTTGGCGTTGGGGTTCACCTCATGGGCCTTGCGGAAGGCGATCTTGATGTAATCTTCACCCAGGATCCGGTACCAGGGGGAGTCCTGCCGGTAGATGCTCCCGCCGGTGTCGGAAACCGCTTCATTGACCACATCCCAGGCGTAGACGGCATCTCCGAAATGGCCCACCACCGCTTCGATGTGCTGTTCCAACCGGTGGATCACCGCCTGGCGATCCTCAGCGGTGATGGTCTCCTTCTCGTAGATCAGCTGGTTGCTGCCGTCCCGGAAAAACCACTGGGGTGTTTGATTGTGCCAGACCAGGGTGTGGCCCCGCACTTTCATGCCGTGTTCCTGGGCAAAGGCGATCATGCGGTCCGCATCGGCAAAGCGAAAGGTGCCAGGCCAGGGCTGGGTGGCGTCGGGCTTCATCTCATTCCCAGCGGTTAGACTGTTGAAGTGGTGGGCAAGCAGCTCACTGTGCTTGTCCAGGGTTTGGTCGGACCACCCGGCGATGCTGACCGCGGCGCCGAGGTCGAAGCAGTCTTTGTAGATCTCCCGCAGCGAAGGCAGCTCACTGACCTGGGCGCGGGCCGGCAAAGTGCCCACAGCCCCAATCAAAAGCAGCAGCAATGCGGCAATAGTCGTGAACTTCCCCTTCAATCGCTAAACCCCCAGTCTTTAGGTTCTAGAGCCCGCGATGCGGAAGTAATCGAAGTCGGCGTAGCCGCCGGCGGTTTCGGTGGCGAAGTTAAAGAGAGCAAACCGATACCCCATAAAGTGGGGGAGGGTGTACACCATCTGCAGAGGGCGCCCCAGGGGGATCCACTCCTGGCCGTTGGTGCTGTAGGAGAGATAGGCTAGGTCTTTTTGGTCCTGGAAATCACAGCGGATCTGGAAGTAGAGGCGGGTTTCGTGGACAGGGATGCGCTCCACCTCCACACACGAGCCGGAGCTGGCCTCGGCCATCACCACAAATCTATCGGTGCCGCACACCTTGACCCCCACAAAACCGTATTTCTCCTGCAGCACCGCAAGGCCGGCGCAATCACCGCTGCGCATACCGGCGGTTTCCACTGCCACGGTCCCTGAGCACTCAGGCCCGAAGGTCCTTTGGGTTAAGGTGTTGCGGGCATCGGTCAAGCCCTTGCTGAGGCGTCCTGTTCGCAGTCGGAGGTAACCTGGGCGCTCACTGAGGGACCAGTTAGCGTTATCCGGATTGTGGTTCCACTGCCAGGTTAGGCCCAGCTGGGGACCGGCAAACTCATCTGAAGAGACGATCTTCAGTCCCTGGCTGGGGCCGATCCCTGTATCCACAGGCACCCGGCCCTGCACTCCAAACACGGGCCAGCCCTCTTCCCAGTGCACAGGAACCAAGTAGGGGATGCGCCCCACCGCGCCGCGATCGCCAAAGAGCAGGGCATACCATTTCCCTTCCGGTGTATCAACCAGCCCGCCCTGGGCGATGCCGGCATGCTGCAATACGATGCGGCCTTCCCAGGGACCCAAGATCTTCTTGGCACGGTAGCAGAGCTGTGTGCGCATGCCTCCCCTGGGCCAGGTGATCAGGAAGATATAGTACATCCCGTTAATCTTGTGGATGTGGGCGCCCTCCGCGGGGAGGGCGATCTCATCCCCAGCCACAGCACTGCTGTTGGGGATGATCATCTGGTTCAGGCCCCCTGGCCTTACGGCGCTGCAATTGGAGGTCAGCTCCAGGATTCGGATGTCTCCGCTGCCGTGAACCAGGTACACTTTCCCATCATCGTCAAAGAGCAGGGACATGTCGTGGAGGAAGGGCAGGGTGTGCTTTTCCCAGGGACCCCCCTGGATATCCCTGGTCTGGAACACAAAGGTTTTCTGCTCTGTCTGGGAACTGAAGACCACATAATAGGTGCCGTTGTGGTGGCGCAGACTGCTGGCCCAGGACCCCTTCCCGTACTCATCCTTGCCGTTTTCCAGGCACTGCTCGTCCTGTTCACCAAGGACATCGTAAACGTAGTTCACGATCTCCCAGTTCACCAGATCCCTGGATTTCATCACGGGCACGCCTGGGTTCATGTGCATGGTGGTGCTGGTCATGTAGTAGGTATCTCCAACCCTGATCACGCTGGGGTCCGGGACGTCCGCCCAGATGATGGGGTTTTTGACGCTCTCCATGCTCTGGTCAGCTCCCCCTCCGCAGGGACAGATCGCGGATCTTCAAACCATTGGCCTTGGCAGATCTGCACCAGCCAACTTCCGCCGCCAGTTTGTAGATCAGCTTGGGCATGTTCATCGTGGTAAACACGTTCTCGCCGCCGAAGCCTTGGCCCACGGAGGAGGCCAGCTGCCTGAGGGCTTGGGCCAGATTCCTTGTGGGGCCAGCACCCAGGGGCACATTCTCGATACTGAGCAGCACGCCGCCTGCTCCAAGTCCGATGCCATAGCCCCAGCGGAGCCCGGCGCGGTGGCACCAGTTCTCCAGTATGTTCAGGGCCCACCTGGCTTGGTGCCCTTCGTAGAACCCGCAGTTCACGATGGCATATACACCCATCTTTCCCCCGGATCTCGCCAGGCTTTCCTCCAGCTGCAGCAGGCAGCTGACCAGATGCGAGGGCAGGCCATCTACATAGAGCGGAAGGGCGAAAATCAGTGCATCACAATCGCCTATACCCTTGGCATCCTGGGGAGCCAGCTCTGGCCTGCCCAAAGAAAAGGCTGCTGTGACATGGCCCTCCTGCTCCAAAAGGGGCTGGAGATACTTCAGGATACAGCCGGAGGCGCTGCGGTGCCGCTTGGGGCTTCCATTGATCAGAGCGACTTGCACGGCAGCCGGCCCTCCATTTCCTCGGGAATCTGGAAAAACTCAACGCCTGCGGCCTCCCACCACAGATTGATGGTGTTGGCCTCAACTAGGCCCCGAGCTGTATGTTTTTCCTGTTCGGTTGTATCACCGTAGAACCAGACCTCAAGGCGGGCCCGGTTGCTGTAGCGCCGCCTGTGATGCATTTCTCCGTTCTTGTTTACAAAGAAGGGGTGGATGTAGGAAATGCTGCGGTCCAGGACATTTTTCACGAAGGGGCTGAAACCGCCGTAACAGCAGCGGCTGATGATCAGTACCTCCTGGCATCTGGCGAAAAGCTCACCCAGATCGCCATAGTGATCCCGGATGACACAAGCACCGGGCGTTTTGACCCAACAGCCGAAGCAGCCCAGACAGTGGTGGATGGGCGCCTCGGGGGAAATGATGTGCAGATCGCCAAGCTGCCCAGGAAAGAGCTGCTTAAAGCAGTCGGGTTCCAGATCGTGGATTACTAAGCGCATCACTCCACCGCCGTTTTACATAACTGCGATCCAATCACCGCTTTACATCATAAAGATTTTCTCAAATCTTCCACCGCCTTCCTTCCAACCGGACACAAAAAAGAACCGCATCCCTGCGGTTCTATCCATCTTCTACCAAAGGATTTTAGCCCTCAACTCCGTCCCACCCAATGAATCATGCTCCAGAAGCGGATCATCCATCGCCCACTGCAACGACTGTTTTGTTTCAACTTTCTCAT
>NZ_JBHGXH010000074.1:0-1732 GCF_041936445.1 Candidatus Darwinibacter acetoxidans
CCCCGAAGAGGTATCCGGGGAGGAGGAACCAGCTGCTCCGTAGACCCATCCGGGCCGAAGACCCAGACGCCCCCACCGGTGATCATAGCCTCTTCCGCGAGTTCTTGAAGAACCGCTTCCATTTCATCGTTGTTTGTTTCGTTCATAGTTTCACCCAAGCTTCCAGTTCGTCACGAATAGCCTGTTTCTGTTCGGCGCTTGCCTCGCGGAAGGTTGTTTCCCATCCGGTCATCGACACCCCGGCCTCGAGGAACCGGAACCGGTCGCTGTCCTGGTAATCGAGTTTCATCGCCTTGCTGATACCCCGGGAAGCACCCCATTGACGCCAGCCGTGTTTCCAAAGTTGAGCGTTGAACCGGAGTTCTCCAGGGCTCATCTGTTCCGGGTCAATGCAGAAGCCTTTTCCCAGGTATTTGAAGAGGTAGAAGCCGACGTTCTTGATGTCGCCTTTAGCGTCCAGGCAGCTGTCTTCGAATTGTGCGCCGTGTTCGTAGGAGCCTGCCCGGTAGTCGTTCCAGAGGGTTTTTGTCTTCTCTTTCTGCCAGTCCTCGAGTTCGGCGGCGATTGCTACGTGCAGGTGAGGGTATCCGGTCTCATACTTCAGGTGCGGTTCCATCGTCCAGAGGTAGTCGAACGGGCGGCATAGTATCCGGTTCCGGAGCATCTTCCGGAGCTTGTCCCAGGATGTTTTGAGAACCTCGAAACTCTCTTCGATGGTGTAGCCGCCGACCTGCTCCCGGGAGTGCGCGCCGTCCTGGTATGTGGTCAGAGTGAGAAGGGTCAGAGGGGGTCTTCCCTGGGAGATCCACCATTCGTTGAACTTGTAGAACCGGGCGAGCGTTCGGTTACGGTATTTCACATGCCAGCGGTGCGTGTAGGGCAGATGCAGGATGACCGTTTCCCTCTTTTCCATGTCGTAGAGGGTCAGGTCTAGGGTCAGTTTACCCGTAAATTCCAGATACTCCCGGAAAGCGGCGATGTCCCGGGAATTCCGGCTCATTCCGGGTTTGTAACAATTAGTCTTAAGATGCCTAGAGAGTGACCCGGGGCCGGGCGGGGCAAGCCCTCGCCCGTCCCCACCTCCGACCCCCCCGGGGACGGTTGACCGGGGCTGCACCCCATCCCGACGACCGGGAGACACAGGAGGCCGGATAGACAGCTGATGCTCACAACTCGAAACCTTCTTTACCTTCCGGAGTCTAGAATGGTTACTGATAACTGAGGAAGAGGTGTCAGTATCCGTAGGAGACTCAGGAAGGTGCGCTAACACCTTCCCATTCATCTTATCACTTCTGTTAAGATCTCCATCGACCTAGCAGGTTAAAACCGTTTCTCAGTGGTCTATGACGCTCAGGCGCCGCTGCGGCTCAATTCGCTCCGCCTACGGCGTCGCTGACTTCGGCGCTCCGCGCCTGCGCGTCGCTCCGCTCCTTGCAATTGCGATAGGCCCGGAGAGGGGGGGGCTAGCCCCCCTCCCCGGTCCGGGGAGAGTGTCCGGGGAGCCTCACCCACGACGGCGGGGAAAGAGAGTAGGACCCCGGAGAGGTATCCGGGGAGGGGGAACCAGCTGTTCCGTAGACCCGTCCGGGCCAAAGACCCAGACGCCCCCACCGGTGATCATAGCCTCTTCCGCGAGTTCTTGAAGAACCGCTTCCATTTCATCGTTGTTTGTTTCGTTCATAGTTTCACCCAAGCTTCCAGTTCGTCACGAATAGCCTGTTTCTGTTCGGCG
>NZ_JBHGXH010000075.1:0-2101 GCF_041936445.1 Candidatus Darwinibacter acetoxidans
GTGCCGGAGGTTGGACGTGGCGCCGACGTGGGTGGAGTTTGTTCGCTGGACGCAGACAACAGAGGAGGGGGAGGGAGGGCATGGCGCTATGTAGCATCTGTGAACATCTTAACCGGGCGGCGATCGACAAGGCCTTAGTCACCCGTTCCGCTTCCATGCGGGACATAGCGGGACAGTATGGGGTTTCTCGCTCAGCGCTGAGTCGCCACAAAGCGAATCATTTACCCAGGCTTGTGCAGGCCGCTGAAGCGGCTGAGGAGGCCCAGGCTGTGACTTCCGGCGCGGCCCTGATAGATGAGCTTGACCGACTCCTAGAACGTGCCCTGGCGATCCTAGAGGCCGCTGAGGGCAGCGGACAGCTCAGAGTAGCGCTACAGGCGATCCGGGAGGCCCGCGAGACTATCAAGGCCTGCGCAGAATTAGCGATGGCCGCAGAGTTGGAGGCGAGAGTGGAGGCCCTGGAGGCCCAGATCGTAGAGGCCCAGAGGGGAGGAGTTTGGAGTGTCTAGGCGCCAGAAGCAGTTATCGGCGCCGATCGGCGAGTTAGTCGGCCCTGAAAGCCTGAAACTGATGACGTTCGTTTGCCCGGCCTGCGGCAGGAAGCTAAAGGCTTTGCCTAGTGCGGCCCTATGGTGCCGTTGTGGTAAACCAATGAAGAGGGAGGATGCAGCATGTTGAAACTCGTGGAGAAGGGGACAAAGTGGGAGCGCCTGCAAGCACGGAAGGCGAAGGCGCAGGAGCGCCTAGCGCAGGCAGAGCAGGCGCGGGAGAAGACCGTGGATGAACTTGCCCAGGCCCTGGCCGATGAGAACGCAGCGCAGGCGGAAGGCCTGCGGTCGCAGCTCCGGGCGCTTGATGAGATCATCGAAGATTCGGGGCTTGAACTGAGCGTCTTAGATGAGCGCCTGGCGGAGGCCCGCGCGGACCACCTGCGGCGGGAGATAAAGGGGTTAGAGGCTGAGCTAGAGCAGATGGCGGCTGAGGGCGAGGCAGCGACGAAGGTTTTCGAGGAAGCGAAGCGGAGTTTCGACACGGCGCTGAGAGAATACGAGTTGGGCGCGGAGTTGCGGCGGGACCGTAAACGTGCGCTAACAGCCCGCCTTTATGAGCTTACGAAGGAGCTTGAACTGATTGAAGAGGAAGAGCTTGAGGCTGAAGAACCCGCCGGTGCGGTGGATGAGGCCGCGATTGAGGAGCATCTAGCGCGGTGTCGGGCAGGGGAAATAAAGACACATGTAGGCGGTGATCCGGTGGCAGATGCGGCGTGGACCCGTTATCAGTCTGAGCGCGACGAGATCCGGCGCTATGGCGCGGCCCGTCGCATGGGGATTGAGGCGCGGGAACCGGCCTGCCTGGCCCTTTGGCCGCGTGACCGGGCGCGGGAGCTTATGCGTAGGCGGCGCGTGAGTTAGTGTTGCCGCTCCGCGTTTATGAGAACGACGCAGAGGACAAAGCCCGCATGAGGACCCTGGGCAACGAGGGCGCGGGCGAGTGGGTGACGGTGGGGCGTGGAACTTCCGGGGCGATAGCCGGGACAGCGTCCTACGTCGTCCTTAGTTTTGATAGAGTTTTCGCGGCCCAGGCCTTGTTCTTTCCACCTGGGCGGCGATGAGGCGGGATGGCGAGACATTCCGCCGCCGTCCCCTACGGCCTTACCCCCGGCCCGGGGGACGATTAAGGCCGGATGTATCCACCGGCCGAGAATAGGGACAGGCCGGGATCACTCCCGGCCCTGTCTCTCATAGATGAGTTTTCAGAGGCCCTAAAAGGGACTTTTCCAACGCAGTAAAAAAAGGCCCTATAAGGCGATGCGGACGTAGTCGGAAGCTGTGTCAGTTAGTGCCTTAGCTGAGTGCTCATATCTCTGAGTTGTGCGAATGTCTGTATGGCCGCAGGCTTCTTGAACCTGCGAGAGAGTAGCGCCGCCTACAACCGCAAGAGTAGCGAAGGAATGCCTGAGCGTGTGCGGAGTGACTTTCTTAGTAATCCCTGCTTCCTCAGCGCCTACCCTGATAACCTTCCATATGCTGACCGTCGAAAGCCTTTCGCCGAACCGATTCAAGAAGAGGGGCGCTTCTACGTCTAGCCAGACGCGGCCCGT
>NZ_JBHGXH010000076.1:0-1282 GCF_041936445.1 Candidatus Darwinibacter acetoxidans
GAAGTGTTTGACGAGGCGCTGAAGACGATCTTTAAATTGATACGGTAACCGGTTATAGATTAGGAGGGTACATGATCATGTCCGGAGCGGAAAAACAAAGAGGAAAGCAGGCCACCATCACCATTCCCATATCCGGGATGCACTGTGCGGCCTGCTCCGCAAGAGTAGAAAAGGGCTTGCTTTCACACCCCGGTGTTTTATCCGCAAATGTCAACCTGGTGATAGGCAAGGGAACGATCAGTTATGATCCGGAGAAAATTGAGCCCCGCCGGGTCGTTGATCGGATCATGGAGCTGGGATACGGGGTTCCAGAAGAGCGGCAGGATATAATCATCTCCGGCATGCATTGTGCAGCATGCGCGGCGCGGATTGAAAGCAAGCTAAATTCGCTGCCGGGGGTGAAGGAAGCGGCGGTTAATTTGGCCACCGGCAGGGCCACTGTCAGCTATCTTCCCGGCGTAATCACTGCCTCGGAGATGGCGGCTGCGGTCAGAGAACTGGGCTATGAGGCGCGCCTGGCCGGCGATATTTCCCGCGGCGAAGCGGTCCAAATCAGGCAAGAGGAGAGAAAGTGGCAGCTGGCCAGGTTTATCATGGCGGCTCTTTTCACCCTGCCCCTGGCCGTGATGATGATCGCCTCGCATGCCGGGCGCCATTTCATGATCAATCCCTGGGTGCAGCTGGCCCTGGCCACTCCCGTTCAGTTTATCGGCGGGTGGCCCTTTTACAGTGGAGCCTATCGCTCTTTAAAAGCGGGCAGCGCCAACATGGATGTCCTGGTGGCGCTGGGCACCTCCGTGGCCTATTTTTACAGTCTCGTCTCCCTCTTTGCCGGCTGGGGTGTTTATTACTTTGAATCTTCGGCCATGCTCATGACTGTGATCTTGCTGGGCAGGCTGCTGGAGACAATTGCCCGGGGAAGAACATCAGAAGCCATCGAGAAGTTGGTGCAGCTGCAGTCGAAAACTGCCCGGGTGATCCGGGGAGGCGTGGAAATGGACATCCCCGCGGAGGAGGTGGCGGTTGGCGACCTTGTCGTTGTACGCCCGGGGGAGAGGGTCCCCGTGGACGGTGTTATCGTGGAGGGGCATACGAGTATAGATGAGTCCCATCTTACCGGGGAAAGCATGCCGGTGGAGAAGAAACCTGGCGACGAGGTGGTGGGGGCTTCAATCAACAACTTCGGCAGCTTCACCTTCCGGGCCACAAAGGTGGGGCAGGATACCGTCCTGGCCCAGATTATCCGCCTGGTGGAAGAGGCGCAGGGCTCCAAGGCTCCCAT
>NZ_JBHGXH010000077.1:0-2453 GCF_041936445.1 Candidatus Darwinibacter acetoxidans
GGTTCGGAACGCGCCTACTATCTCTCCGGAGCCTGTTTTGTATTCCGCTCATCGAGCGACGAGTTATCCGGGTGATGTACTGTTGATCTGATGTTTTCTTCCGCAACCGTGGTCGCGCATACCATCCTCGAACGGTATTCCGCGGAAGCCGATGTTGTTGTTCGCGTTGGACGGGGCGTTGTTCACGTTCAGGCAGAACAGTCCATAGTTCGCGCCATTGTTCCAATTCCCGCCCCGTTTCGCAGCACGTTTTTTATACGGCTTCCTCTCACCCGGCCCGTAGTGTCGGGCGAAGCAGGAGACTAAGCCTGCTTCACCTTCATCCACCCGCCGTTCATCTTCCCCAGTTCAACGATTTTCTTCGCAACCACCTCGTATTGTCCGATACTGATGTATCTGAGGTCTCTCGCCAGGCGCACGATCACCTGGAGGTAATCGATCTCCTGGTCGAGATCCTGGTTGACCGCGGTTCCCTGCACGGAGTTGGCGAGCATGACGGTCCGGATCAGACTGAGTGCTGTCTGCCGGATTTCGCTCGCTAACCCGTCCCGCTGTTGCGGGCGCGGGAATCGTTCAGTCACCTGCATCAGATCCTTCGCCAGGTCGTACGATTTCTGCCAGATTTTCAGACGCTCGTGCTGTTCTACCATACAGATCACCAGATCAACAGACTCCGCGGAAGCCGATGTTGCTGACCACGAAGGACGGGGCGTAAAGCACGTACAGAGAGAACAACCCCGCATTCGCGGCGCTGCTCCAAGGCCCGCCCCGTAGCGCAGCATAGGTGGCCGCGTCCAGTTTCCACCAGCACCCATCGTTGCCGAACTCTGCGGACCCGCCGCTGCTCATCCCCGTTGGGAGGCAGATGTCCGGGTTCAGGGAGAGACCGTCAACAGGGGCGTCGGCGTCATACATCGCCGTGATCTTCTGCCCGCTGGTGCCGGGCGGGGTGACGATAGTTCCGGCACCGGGGTATCCCGGGGCAATCGAGAGGTTGACCCCATCGGAGACGATCTGCTGGAAGTTCCACTCCCAGACGTTACCATTGAGGTCCCAGACTCCATCTGCGCGGCCGTTCAAGGACCAACTGAGCGGTCCGGACCCGGTCAGGCACCGGCGCTTCTCGTGGGTCGCGTCGCCGGCGAGCACCGGGTCGGTGAGCCCTTCGTACTCGATCGCACGCGGGTCCCCGATGTCCTTTCCGTAGTCGTTGTTGCCCTTGGGATAGGACAACCCGTGACGATACCGGAACGTCATCGCCCAGGCGGCCAGGGCGAATTGCTCGTCCGGGGTGATCATGTGGTGGCCGACGATGGTGTAGGTGTCGTCGGTGGTGAGGGTCGCCGGGAGTTCCGGGAAGACCCGGACGTACTTGGCCTCGCCGAACTTGCCGGCCTTGATAATCCGGCGGAAGTAGGTTGTGCCACCCTGAACTATCTCCACCCGCCGGCCGACCAGGTGCTCAATATTGTCGACGAGGAACTCGGCCTTCGGGTGGTCGCCGGTCGCGTACATCGCGCAGGCGGTCGGGGTGCCGGAGGCGGACTTGTTCGCGGCGCCGCCACGGTTCTCGAGGGCGGCCCGGGCGGTGTTCCACGAGACGTCCGTCCACGGGACGACGTGGGGTTTGCACGCTGCACCGACGCCGGCACCGGGGCTGTTGGGCGTCAGACCGCCGCGCGAGGTCGCCGTGGCCAGCGGCATGCAGGCCTGGAACTTGTCGACCCAGAACCCACCGCAGAGGATTCCGTTGAGGTTCGTCTGGCTGAATCCTTCGCTGAGGAAGAACGGGATCCACACCTGGTGGATCTCCAGGTCGTTCGGGGTGCTGGCGCTGTCCTTGATGCGGAGCACGCGGTTCGGGAGCCCTGGGACAAGGGGATGCACGCCGAGCGTGGTCCCATCGACCGCCCCCCACGCGGTCGCGCTCCGGACGAGGATGTCGCCCTTCGTTGCGGTAATACCGTCGATGTCCACGGTGTAGCTCGCCCCGGTGCCCCACAGGGGCCGGAAGTCGATCTGATCGGATCTCGTCGCGAACCCGACCGGCCGGATCTTCTGCGTCCAGGTCGGCACGGTCTGTGTCAATCCGCCGGCCTCGGTCGGCGAGACGTAGACCAGTTTTCCCACGGTCCATGACCAACCGGTCTTCTCGGCCCGTCCCTGCGCGAGCGCGTTGCCGACGGTGTCTTCGACCGTGGCTGCGTCCGCGCAGAGGTAGAGGACGCCCGAGACTGTCGCTTCGGTGTTCGCCTGTGCCCGGTAGAGTTTACCGTCGGCTGCCTGGTAGAAGACAAGCCCGTACGCATTCGCGACGGTCTCGCCGAACGTCTGCTGGAGGATGCCTCCCTTCTTGTGGATTTCTCCTGCTACTCGGTTTACCATTGCTGTTGTTTCCTCCTTTTTTCAGATGTCGATGGTCGAATGGTGGAACGTCCCGCCGCCCCCATGTG
>NZ_JBHGXH010000078.1:0-1021 GCF_041936445.1 Candidatus Darwinibacter acetoxidans
GCTGGAGCGGCGCGGCTGGGTGGAGCTCGACTGGGTCCGCTTTGACCGCGGCCATACCCTGCAGCGGATCGCGTTAGCGGAGGAAGCCCTGCCCGAAATCTACCGGGTCCTGGAGCGGGTGCCGCGGGAGCACCTTTACCAGGAAGCGGCCGCCTTCATGGCTGAATATGAAAAAGAGGTTTCGGAAGAGCTGCGCCCCCTTTGCCGGGAAATCACTGAGAGGCTGGCCGCGCTGCAGCCGCTGCCGCCGCCGCTAAAGGCGGAGCAGCCGCGGCATATGCGAGAACTGCTGCACGGGCTGCAGGCTCTCTTTACTGTCCGGGAGGACGATATTGCCAGGCGGGTATTAAGCGTGCGCATCTATGGCGATTCCAAGCGGTGGGAACAGCTGGAGAGGGGCATCCTCCAGTTGGCCCGCAATTTCTGCCTCTCTCCGGAGGAGGCTGCGCTCGACGACGCCGCCCTGCTGGCCGAGCGCGGCATCATCGATCACCCCAGCCATATTCACCTGGCCGGCCCCCTGGTGTTTGCCACTCCGCGGGGAGAGATCGACCTCTCCGCCTTCTATCCCGACCTGGGGCTGCCTGTAGAGATGGTCCGCGATCTCGAGATTGTGGAGAGCAAAGCCCCAGAAGTAATTACTATCGAAAACAAGACCTCCTTCTACCAGTACCTGCGCGAAGGGCCGCCGGGGCGCCTGGTGATCTACCTGGGCGGCTATCACAATCGCGGGCGCCGCTTGCTCCTGGAGAAGCTCGCCGCCTATTATCGAAAAGAAGGCCGGGCGGTTCCATTTTATCACTGGGGCGACATGGACCTGGGCGGCTTCCAGATCTGGCGCCACTTGAAAACAAAAACGGGGATCCCCTTCGAGCCCTTTCTAATGGATGTTCAGACATACCTGCGCTGCTGCCATCTCGGCCGGCCTCTCGGCAAAGCCTACCTTGCAAAGCTGGCTGCACTGCTGGACGACCCCGCTTACGAGATATTCCACCCTCTCATCCGCCTTATGCTCGAGAAA
>NZ_JBHGXH010000079.1:0-1787 GCF_041936445.1 Candidatus Darwinibacter acetoxidans
GGCCGTGATTGATGCCGTCGAGGGCTTCACTGGCACGATGGGCGGTGGCCTGGACGTGATTCTGGCAAGCGTGGACAATGACCGTCAAATTGCACAAGACGGGATTGATGAGATTTACCATCATGTTGACGTGATGATTGAGTATAAGGGGTGATGACATGGCTGAAGCAACTGGACTCGGCACTCAGTTTCTACGAGAGACTGCTGTGACCGGGGTTTTTGACGCGATTGCGCAGGTGGCAAGTATAACACCTCCACAACTCACAAGAGACACGGTGGACGTTGAAGAGCTTGCCCCGGCTGATGACTTCAAGAAGAAGTTGGTTGGCTTGATTGACGGCGGAGAGTTCTCTGTGACGCTCAACTTCGATCCGGAAGAGCAGGGCCACAAAGACCTTGAAGATGACTTCGCGAACGGCGTCCCATACAACTACCGCATTCAGTTCCCGTTCGACGAAGAGGTCTATTCCGACGGTGGATATTACGACATTACCGGCATCGTGACGGGCTTTGCGCCTCAAGAGATCGCTGCAAGCGACGTCATGCAGGCCGAGGTCACAATCGCTGTGACTGCAAAGCCGACGTATGAAGAGCTGGTAGAAATTGTAGAAATTATTGAGGAGGGGTGACAAATGGCTGAATCAACGGGTCTAAAGACCCAGTTCATATTGGGGGCAAACACAATAGGACAGGTGGCAAGTATTTCTCCGCCAGGGCCAACGAGAGAAACGGTTGATGTGGAGGACTTGAACCCTGCTGATGAATTCAAGAAGAAGTTGATTGGGCTGATAGATGGTGGGGACATGTCATTCACAATCAACTTCGATCCTGAGAATGCAACGCACCAGGCGTGCGAGGCTGCGCTCTACAGCGGCGCAGAACAGACGTGCAAGATTAAATACAAGAGCGGCAAGGGCTACACATTTAGCGGCTATGTGACGGGCTTTGCGCCACAGGAGATTACCGCCGGTGACGTCATGCAGGCCGAGGTAACAATTGCAGTCACGTCCAAGCCCACGTATGGGGCAATAGCATAGGAGGACATGAGATATGGCTAAGGTCAAAATACTGACACGAGATGCGATCCTGCAAGCGGAGGACCTCCCTCGCGAGCTGGTTGAAGTGCCTGAATGGGGTGGTTGCGTCTATGTGCGCACACTCACAGGCACTGAACGCGATGCTTTTGAGGCTTCTGTTGTAGAACAGCGTGGAAAGTCCACCAAGATGAACCTCCGCAATATCAGAGCAAAGCTGGTTGCATTGACTGTCGTTGATGAGGAAAGCAACCGGATATTCTCTGATGCGGATGTCGGCCAGCTTGGAAAGAAGTCAGCCGTTGTTTTGGACAGGCTCTTCGAGGTAGCACAGAGACTCTCTGGCCTCAAAGACGAGGATGTGGAGGAACTAGCAAAAAACTCAGACGGCGGCCTCAGCGAAGATTCTATTTTCGGTTAGCCCTGGCCCTTGGCATGACAGTTCGGGAGCTCCTGGAGCGCATTGACAGCCGGGAGCTCTCTGAGTGGATGGCCTATTTTGAACTAGAGCCCTGGGGAACTGAGGTCGATGATTGGCGGGCTGGGCTGGTGGCGTCTACCATAGCAAACGTCAACAGAGACCCGAAAAAGCAAAAGAAGCCATTCCAGCCGAAGGATTTTATGCTTGAGCGCGACAAAGAACCCACACCAACGCAGTCTCCGGAGGACCACCAGAAAATTCTCGGAATGTGGGGGCGCGTCTGGCAGGACAAGTTTGATGACGGCGACTCTTGACGGGTCGCCTTTTATTTT
>NZ_JBHGXH010000080.1:0-1640 GCF_041936445.1 Candidatus Darwinibacter acetoxidans
ATCGGGATCGGCGGCTACGGCATGAGCGCGCTAGCCCAGGTGCTGCTGCAGATGGGCTACCGGGTAACCGGTTCAGATATCCACGACTCGGCGCTGGTCCGGCAGCTGGCTGCCCGGGGTGCCGAGATTAAGCTGTTCCACCATCCTGATCATATCGGCTCCAGCGAACTGGTGATCCACTCAACGGCTATCCCCCCGGACAACTGCGAACTGCAGGAGGCCCGCCGACGGGGCATCCCTGTCTGGCACCGCTCCGAGCTGCTGGCCGCCCTGATTAACAGCCATTACGGCATCGCCGTAGCCGGAACCCATGGCAAGACAACCACCTCGACGATGATCGCCTTGCTTCTTGAAGCTGCGGGCCTTGACCCCACCGCCCTGATCGGGGGCGTAGTCTCCTCTTTCCAGAGCAACGCCCGCTTCGGCCAAAGCAGGTATCTTGTGGCCGAGGCCTGCGAAAGCGACCATTCTTTCCTGCGCTACCGCCCGCACATTGCCGTGATTACCAACGTGGAAGCCGATCACCTGGAGCACTACCAGAATGACTTTAGCCTGATGCAGCGGGCCTATGAAGCCTTTCTGCAAAACCTGCATCCGGACGGCTGGGCCGTGCTCTGCGTTGATGATCCTTTTTTACGGGAATTAGCTCACCAATCAGATCAAAAAGTAGTCACCTATGGCCTTGCTCAGAACGGGGCCGATTACACCGGTCGCGAGATTGCTTTGACCGGGTTGGGCTCTAGCTTTACCTTATATCGGCGCGGCGAACCGCTTATAGGAACAGTTAACTTGCGGGTGCCCGGCCGCCACAACGTCAGCAATGCCGTAGCGGCGCTGGCGGTGGCGGCGGAGCTCGGCTTAAACCCGGGCCGATGCGCTGAAACCCTGACCGAATTTCGCGGCGCCAAGCGGCGCTTTGAAGTTATAGGCGAGGTTAACGGGGTCACGATTATCGATGATTATGCCCATCACCCCACCGAGGTAAGGGTGACCCTGGAGGCAGCCCGTGCTGCCGGTAAACGGGTCTGCTGTATCTTTCAGCCGCATCGCTATTCCCGGACCGCTTACTTCTTTGAGGAATTTGCCCGCTCGTTTAATGATGCCGACCTGGTCCTGCTGCACCGGGTCTACTCTGCCGGTGAAAAACCGCTGGAAGGGATCACCTCTGAGGCCCTGGCCCGGCGCATCAGCGAAATTAAGGGCCATCCGGTTTACTACAGCGATGAGATGGCTGAGCTGGGCCGAATGGCCCTGGACTGGGCCCGTCCCGGTGATCTGATTATTGTGATGGGGGCCGGCGATATCAGCGGCCTGGCCTATCAACTGGCCCAAGCTTGACTATCATTTCAAAAATTGTGGTTGGTGAGATGGCTGCAGGTGGCGTTAAACGGTTATCACAAACTACTGCAACGAAGTATACTTGGTAACTGAACCGCGTAAGGGGGGTCAGGTTACTGCACATCCTAATACTACACCAATTTTTTGCCGTTAACGGCTCTATGCCGGGAAGACGCTTTTTTGAGATCGGCCGTCGCCTTATTCAACAGGGGCACCAGGTTACCGTAATTACCGGTAACTCTGAGCTGGGGCTGCCGCTGGGCCGGAAAAAGATTGGCTTGCTGCAGAAAGACGGAATGGCT
>NZ_JBHGXH010000081.1:0-1330 GCF_041936445.1 Candidatus Darwinibacter acetoxidans
CGGCAGATTGTGGCTCTCGGCGGGGGCAGTGCAATTGATACGGCCAAGGTTTTAACGTACATGCTGGCTGCCGGCACGGGTTTTTCTTTAAGAGGCTATTTTAAGCAGCAGGGCACGCTCCCCGATGCTGCTCCCTTGCCGTTGCTGGCCATACCCACTACCTCGGGCACCGGAAGCGAGGTCACCCCCTTTGCCACGGTATGGGATCTCGCTGCGGAGAAGAAATATTCCCTGGCCTCGCCCAGGCTTTTTGCCAGGGCAGCCCTGCTTGACCCGGAGTTAACCTTGACTCTGCCGCAAGACATCACCATCGTCACCGGCCTGGATGCGCTGTCCCATGCCTTCGAGTCGATATGGAACCGCAACGCCAATCTCATGACCCGGGGATACGCCCTTCGGGCCATTGGTATTATCCTCAATACCCTGCCTGCGTTAATTTCGAAACTGCAGGACATGGGGCTCCGCTTTAAAATGATGGAAGCAAGTACGCTGGCCGGGCTGGCCATCAGCGGCTCCCGCACCGCCCTGGCCCATTCTATCTCCTACCCCATTACCGCCCGCCACGGCATGCCTCACGGGCTGGCTTGCAGCTTTACCCTGCCGGCTATCCTGGAATACAATGCCGGGGCCGACGACGGCAGGCTGCTGGATACTGCCCGAGCCCTGGGGTTTGGGTCGATAGCGACCCTGCATTCGGAACTGGTGAAGTTGTTCCGCAAAATTAAAATAAGAGAAATGGTAGGAAAGTATATTTCCCCAAACGAAGACCTGGCTGTTCTGATACCGAGAATGTTTACTCCCGGCAGGGCGGATAACAATTTACGGGAAGTAACCCCGGAGCACCTCCGGCATATCCTTCAGGTCTCGTTGACGATATGAGCATTTCATGTTTAGATAATTAAGAGGTGATAATGTGCGCTTATCTGAACCGGAGGCCTCCGGCTATGCCGGAAAAGGGCTAAAAGAGATCAATGACAGCAACTCTTCACTGCCTTCCGGGGAGCTTGACCAGGAAAGCAGGGTCAAAATTGACGTGGTTGTATTGATGGCGGGGAGGGGCAGGCGGCTGCTTCCGCTAACCAAGGATCGGCCCAAGGCCATTTTATTGTGTGAAGACGGCATGAGTATTTTTGAGCATATAGTGCGCTCCTTTCTTACATGCAACTGGGAGCCGACGTTCATACCGGTAATCGGTCACGGCCGGCTGAAAGTCTACGAAGAACTGGATCGGCTTGCCTCCCTGGCCCGCTATGCCCCGGTAATGAACCCTTTCTATGCAAGCGCCGGGCCGCTGGTCTCACTTTGGCTGGGCCTGCTCCAGTCAAAAAAT
>NZ_JBHGXH010000082.1:0-1309 GCF_041936445.1 Candidatus Darwinibacter acetoxidans
CGGCAGATTGTGGCTCTCGGCGGGGGCAGTGCAATTGATACGGCCAAGGTTTTAACGTACATGCTGGCTGCCGGCACGGGTTTTTCTTTAAGAGGCTATTTTAAGCAGCAGGGCACGCTCCCCGATGCTGCTCCCTTGCCGCTGCTGGCCATACCCACTACCGCGGGCACCGGAAGCGAGGTCACTCCCTTTGCCACGGTATGGGATCTCGCTGCGGAGAAGAAATATTCCCTGGCATCGCCCAGGCTTTTTGCCCGGACCGCCCTGCTTGACCCGGAGTTAACCTTGACCCTGCCGCAAGATATTACCGTCGTCTCCGGCCTGGATGCCCTCTCCCATGCCTTCGAATCGATATGGAACCGCAACGCCAATCTCATGACCCGGGGATACGCCCTTCAGGCCATTAAGATTATCCTTCATACCCTGCCCCCATTGGTATTGGATCTGCAGGACATGGGGCTCCGCTTTAAAATGATGGAAGCAAGCACGCTGGCCGGGCTGGCCATCAGCGGCACCCGCACCGCCCTGGCCCATTCTATCTCCTACCCCATTACCGCCCGCTACGGCATGCCTCACGGACTGGCTTGCAGCTTTACCCTGCCGGCTATACTGGAATACAATGCCGGGGCCGACGACGGCAGGCTGCTGGATACTGCCCGAACCCTGGGATATGGCACGGCAGCGTCCCTGCATTCGGAGCTGGTGAGGTTATTCCGTGGGCTTAAAATAAGAGAGATGGTCGAAAAGTATATTCCCCCAGGCGAAGACCTTTCTTCACTGGTGCCGCAAATGTTTACTCCCGGCAGGGCGGACAACAATTTACGGGAAGCTGCCCCGGAGCAGCTCCGGCATATCCTTCGATCCTCGTTGACGATATGAACAATTCGTGTTTAGATCATTATGAGGTGATAATGTGCGCTTATCTGAACCGGAGGCATCCAGCCCCGCCGTAAAAGGGTTAAAAGAGATAACCGCCGGCAGCTCTCCGCTGCCTTCCAGGGTTAAGATCGACGTGGTTGTATTGATGGCGGGGAGGGGCAAGCGGCTGCTTCCTCTAACCAAGGATCGGCCCAAGGCAATTTTATTGTGTGAAAGCGGCATGAGTATTTTTGAGCATATAGTGCGCTCCTTTCTTACACCCAACTGGGAGCCGACGTTCATACCGGTGATCGGTCACGGCCGGCTGAAAGTCTACGAAGAACTGGATCGGCTTGCCTCCCTGGCCCGCTATGCCCCGGTAATGAACCCTTTCTATGCAAGCGCCGGGCCGCTGGTCTCACTTTGGCTGGGCCTGCTCCAGTCAAAAAAT
>NZ_JBHGXH010000083.1:0-2652 GCF_041936445.1 Candidatus Darwinibacter acetoxidans
GCTGGCACCTTCGATCCGCATGGCGTGAAGATTACGTACAACAAGTCCCTGCTCATCAACGACCTCGAACTCTCGCAGATCGCCGCCTCGAGCATGGGGATCATCTCGCAGGAGACCATCGTCGCCCACCACCCCTGGGTGGATGATGCGCAGGCCGAGATGACGCGGCTGCAGGCTGAGCAGGAGAGCAGGGTAGATCTCTCCAGGTACCTGCAGGAGGGCGATGAGCAGGAGAGTAGGGGCGAGCAGCCGGAAGCGGGGGTGTAACCATGTCCCACTTCACCCTCTTCTTCAAGACCGAGGCGGAGGACCATGGAAAAGGCGTTTCTTAAGCTCGACAAGCAGATAGTCAGACTAATCCGGGTTGCCGAGCAGAGTGTCGGCCGGCAGTACGGGCAGATGCTCCGAGAGATCCGGGCGGTCCTCCAGCGGGCATACGATCGCTACTCGCTCGCCGACGGGACCCTGACATACTCGCAGATGGCGCGGTATGGGCGCATCGACAAGCTCAACGCGGAGATCGAGGAGATCACCCGGAAGTACTCCCGGCTCGTCGCGGGCGAGATCAGGACCGGGCTCCGGAAGACCGTCGTCAACTCCTTCGAGGGCACCCGGGGGGCGCTGGAGGGGGCTGCCGGCCGCACGATCAGGGGGATCCTGAAGCCTGAGACCGTCAGCGAGATCCTGCAGAACCCCGTCAGCGGGCTCACCCTGAACGAGCGGCTGGCGGTCCGGCGCTACGAGACGATCACCACGATCCGGCAGGAGATGACCCGGGGGCTGGTCCGGGGCGACCGCTACCGGGACATCGCCGACAGACTCCAGACTGCCCTGGAGATCGATGCCGGCAAGGCGACCCGCATCGTCCGGACCGAGGGGCACCGGTGCATGGAGGCAGGGAAAAAGGCGTCGCTCGACCACGCTGCCCGGCAGGGCGTCGAACTCCGGAAGTGGTGGAAGAACAGCGACGACGAGAGGGTGCGCTCCGGGCACCGCTATATGGGCCGGAAGTACAGCAAGGAGAACGCCATCCCCTACGATGAGGATTTCGTGAACGACCTCACCGGCGGGACCGGGCCGCACCCCGGGGCCCTAGGAACGGCCGAAGACGATATAAACTGCCGGTGTGTGATGGTCATTGAGGTAGGGTCATGAAGAAGGCCTCATTGATCATGTTGCTTGATAGCGCGTAAGTAGTCTAAACTGTCAATACTGTCAAAACCGCCATTTTCCCGCCTATTTTTAAATTTAGATTCCTATACCACTGTATCGCCACGCCCGGGGCGCGATCGGGCCTGTTTTCGTGGGCGCGACCACGTAAAAAAGCGAAACAGCGGAAAGGAGCCAGCAGATGCCAAAGACCCTCAAAGAATTACTCGGAGAGGACCTGTACGACCAGGTCAAGGAAAAGCTCGGAGACACGGAGGTCACTGTCGTGGACCCCAACGATCCGATGATCCCGAAACGCCGCCTCGACGAAGTGATCGCCGAACGGAACCGCTACAAAGAGCTGGTCGAGGAGCGCGACGCTCAGCTCGCGGACCTGAAGGCCGGAGCGAAGGACAACGAGGTCCTGAAGGCGCAGATCGCCGAACTCCAGGCCAAGAACAAGCAGGCCGCGGAGGACTACGAGAAGCAGCTCAATGAGCAGCGGTTCGCCTTCGCGGTCGAGCGTGCGGTCGCCAAAGCCGACGCCCGGAATGTCAAGGCAGTCATGGCGCTGCTGGATACGTCGAAGATCTCGCTCGATGACAACGGGAACCTGCTCGGGTTCGAGGCACAGATCGAGAAGCTCAAGGAGAGCGACCCGTATCTCTTCGGTGTCGAACTGAAAGGGAGGACGCCTGAGGGCACTGGGAAGCAGCCGCAGATCCAGGAGAACCCATGGAAGCGGGAAACCTGGAACCTCACGAAACAGGGTGAGATCATTCGCAAAGATCCAGACCTCGCAGCCAAACTCAAGGCGGAGGCTGGTGTGAGGTAAGCCTACAATGACCCACACGAAAACCTACACGACAGTAGCGGACGTTATCGTCCCGGAAGTATTCAATCCGTACGTCATCGAACGCACGGCAGAACTGAGCGCTCTGGTGCAGAGCGGGATCATCGAGACCAGCCCGGAGCTCGATAGGCTCGCGTCGGGGGGCGGCCGGCTCATCAGCATGCCGTACTGGCAGGACCTCGCCGGCGAAGACGAGCTGCTCTCGGACACCAGCGACCTGACCCCGGCGAAGATCGAGGCAAAGCAGGACCAGGCCGTGCTCCTGATGCGCGGCCGGGCATGGGCCGCGACCGACCTGGCGAAGGCCCTCTCCGGCGACGACCCGATGGGCGCGGTCGCCAACCTCGTGGCCGACTATTGGGCGCGACGCCGGCAGGCGACCCTGCTTGCGATCCTTCAGGGGGTCTTCGCCGCATCCGGCGGCTCGATGGACGACGGCTCGATGGCGGACAACACCCATGACATCTCCGAGGCAGACGAGAGCACGTGGACGGCAGAGACGTTCATCGACGCCTCATATTGTCTCGGGGACGCCGAGTCGAAGCTTACGGGAGTCATGGTCCACTCCGCCACGCTCGCCAGCCTGCGGAAACAGGACCTGATCGAGTTCGCCCCTGACAGCGAGGGGAAGCCCACTATCCCGACCTACA
>NZ_JBHGXH010000084.1:0-1264 GCF_041936445.1 Candidatus Darwinibacter acetoxidans
TACAGAACCCGCGTACACTCCAATATCGGCGGATCATATATATTAAATCTTGGTCCATTCCCTGAAATTCGGAGAATTTCACGCGGTTCTGTTTTGCAAAGTCTCCCCGTCGGGAGAAAGCAAATGCGACCAAGAAGTGACATCCTCAACGACTTTGAAGCGGCCGTGCTTGCGGCCCTGGAACAGTCCCCCGAAAAAACCGTTCTCGCCGCCGACCTGGTGCGAGAGTTTTCGACCCGAGCCAGCCGGTCATCCTGTATTGCCCGACTGGAGGCGATGGAGAGACGCGGACGGGTGCGAACCTCTCGTTTTGCCGGCCGGATCCTGGTGCATCTCCCGGAGGAGGAGTAACCGATGGGAGAAGCGGCGAGCCGGGAGGCCCTGGCACAGTCCCCCACAGCTACGAAACCCGAAGCGGCGGGTTACTCAGTAATATCGACCGAACAGACGATAAATCAACCGGAACGCCCCGGCACTCCTCTGCCGGCCGTGTGCGAAACGGATCCGACCAGGTGCGGATCGTTCCTCACCAGTGACGGCCCGTGCCCCCTGCACGCCCTGAAGGGATGCCCTCTCCGGCACCAGGAGGGATACCAGGCAGTCACCGGCCCGACCCCGGCGACCAGGACGCCCGGACCGGCCCCGATGTTCTCCAGCAACACCGGCGACTGGTACACACCCCCGGAGATCGTCGAGGCGGTCCGGGAGCTCTTCGGGATCATCGACCTCGACCCGTGCAGCAACAGCCACGAGGCCCCGAACGTGCCCGCCCTGGTGCACTTCACCCGGGAGGATGACGGACTAAGCCGGCCGTGGTTCGGCCGGGTTTACCTGAACCCTCCGTATGGGAAAGGGATCGGACCGTGGATCGAGAAGGTCCGCGAGGAGCACGAAGCCGGCAGAGTCACGGCGGCCGTGGTGCTCGTCAAGGCGGCAACTGATACGCGGTGGTTCCGGGTGCTCTCCGAGAGATACCCCCGGTGTGAAGTGGCCGGCCGTCTGAAGTTCTCCGGGTGCAAGAACCCCGCCCCGTTCCCGTCAGTGCTCTTCTACCTGGGTGACGAGGTGCAGCGGTTCGCGGATGTCTTCGGCCGGTTCGGTGTGCTCGTCGCCCCCCTGCCGGCAGCCCGGGGAGCGGAGGAGGTGCCGGCGTGACCGACACCAGAACACCCGACCGGGAGCCGATGACCTACTACAAAGGGGAGATGGTGCCCCGGCGCGAGGTTGAGCGGATCCAGGCGGCGGAGGCGACACCCGCAACCAC
>NZ_JBHGXH010000085.1:0-3739 GCF_041936445.1 Candidatus Darwinibacter acetoxidans
GGTGTGTTGCCTCCTTACGCGACGAAGACCGGCCATTTCTGCTCCGGTCCGTCGGCGGTCTTCTGTTCGCTGTCCTTGACCTCGCGGGCGACGACGATCCCCCGCGGCCCCTTGCTCCGGGTCGCGACGGCCTTCGTCACGAGGGTCTTGATCTCGTCGAGGACGGCGAGGGACTTGAGCGCCTCGGTGATCGGGGCGAGCTGCTTCTGCATCTCGTCGGCGATGATCTGCCGGATCTGCGCCTCGTCGAGGACCTCGTAGGACTTCTCTTCCTCTTCATCCTCTTCAGTCGGCTCCTCTACCTGCGCTTTCTCCTCTTCCTCGCAGGATTCGGGCTGCTTTTCCTCTTCCTGCTCCTCTTCCTTCGGCTCTTCGCCTTCCTCTTTGGTTTTCCGCTTCATTTCATCGGTTTCCAGCCCCGCTTTGATGCGGAGCGACTTGACGACCGCCTGCACGGCAGCCGAGTTCACAGCGTCGGGGTTGCTCGGTATCCCTACGGCGGAGACCTCCCAGAGAGAGACCTCGTCGAAGATGAGCCCCCCGTTGTCCTTGCTCCGGGACTTTATGACCCCGAACCCGACGGAGAACCCCACCGGGAGCCCCGCCTCGATCTTGCGGGCGAGCTCATCCGCGAGCCAGTTGTCCGGATCCAGGAACGCGGTGCCGTAGAGGGTGCTCCCCTCGATCTCCCCGTCGATCCACGCGCCGAGCATATCGAGCGCCCCGTACAGGCGAGCGCCGGACTCCCGGAATCCGTGGTCGAGGTAGAGCGGGACCTTGCCGCTCTTGAGCCCCGCGAGCATCGATTCCAACCCCGCGAGGGAGAACTCGTCGCCGTCCCGGTCCTCGGTAGTGGAGGAGATCGGGACACGGACGAGCGTCACCTCCGGGCCGCTCTCGACGAGGCGCGCCGTCCAGACCTTCATCTGTCCGGGCGCGGCGTCGAGGGATTTGGTTTTCAGTTCAGGCATTGCTTAGTCCTCTCTTAGTTGTCTGAGGGGATAGGTTCAGTCCGGTTCAGTGGTTGCGGGAGCGGCCCGGACCGGCCCATACTCTCTCAGCTGCGGCTGTAGATCGTCACGATGCCTCCGCGATCTTCGCCTGTTTCGGGGTCGGTCTCGTGCAGAACGTCGGTCATTTTTACTCGCCGGACCTCCTCCTCCCCCCGGAAGAGGACGTACTCATCTCCCTCTACAATCAGCCGGTCCGCGTCGATCTCCTCGACGCCGGCAGTAGTATGAATACGCATAATCTGTTTACTAGTCATGGTTTTGCCTCAATTGGGTCAATTTTCCCGCAATCATAGTCACGCAGACCAGACCTCCAGATCAACAGACTCCGCGGAAGCCGATGCTCGGGCGCGGCGTCGAGGGATTTTGTTTTCAGTGTAGGCATCTCTGATCACCTATTCGTCGTCTGAGGGGATAGGTTCAGTCCGGTTCAGTGGTTGCCGACCGGATCAGACCTCAGCCCTCCAGTAGACCGTCTGTGCCGTCCCGGCGCCGCCATCGGGCTTCTTAATCGCGACAGTGATGTTCGTCGCATCAATCGAGGTCACGGTCACGATCTCGCCTGCGACAGAACCCGAGACTGTGGCGACGGTCGGTGTTGCGGCGCAACCGTGGGCAATGGTGCCGCCGCCGGCGGGTAATGTTGTGGCGCCCTTGTTTTCGGTGACGTAGCCGAGATTCCTAGAAAACCTCTCGAAAGTGTGTTCGAACTCCGGCGCGTCCTTTGTGATCAAGGTGCTCACTGTGGTCATATCGTTGTCCTCGCAGATCGTCCCGTGGACACTCGCGTTGTTGCCACGCGGCCCGTCCGCGTGGAAATGGATCAACGTGTCCAAATTTTCGAGATGGTTCGACCGAATCGATAAGTTCCGTACCTCGGTTGTACCATTCTTTAAATTGAAGTGAACGGCCGCCGACACGAATCCTGACACATCAAGAGGCTTAACTTGGACATTTCCCCGGATCTCAATGTTTTCGAACACTACGCCGGGTCGTCCCCCATCTAAAAAGCCGGCAATGGTACCTCCCTCAAAATACCCATTGATGATTTTGATATTTCTGATCAACGACCCGGGGGTGTATGCTATAATATGTATGGGCATATCCCTGCCAGTAAACTCCCCGGCACCATGTCTATAATAGAACCCGTCGATTGTGACTCCGTCGACGACCTCCCCATCTATCCCCGTTGTTCCGATATATACTCCATATTTGGTGTCTTCGGCGTAACAGTCCCGGAATAGGATATTTTTAATGTCCCCGATCGCCCTGACGGAACTCTCTGTGGAATGACACCGGATGAAGGCGATATCCCGCATACCCCGCCCGACCCCTCCGTGAGCCAGAATATCCTTATTCCCGCAGCAATCCTCGAAGGTTATATGCCGAGGGTCGTATAGTTCGGCGGGGGCGGGGGTGGGTGCCCACCCACATACTTGCATGGCGTGTTGCCTGCAGCGGAACCCCTTGCAACGTATCACCCGGATGTGTTCGCACTTGACGCGAATCCCAATCCCCTCGTATCCGACCTCGTTCCCCTCACAATCCACGACGACACAGTATGTGCACTCTGTTAGCAGGATGCCATATGCCCGCGCATAAGTCCAATCGACGTCGTATACAACGTTTTCTACAATTGCGTCCGAAACGCGGGAGTTTGTGCAGTTGTGCAGCCAGATCCCGGCCCACCCCTGAACCCGGCTCTTGGTGTGCGTGGCCCCCTCCCCGGCCATGAAGTCGATATATCCTCCTTCAATCACAATTCCGGTGTTCCCTGCAGCGTGGTCTGCATTCGTGATGAGTGCGGAAAACGGCCCCTCGTAGGGGGTGAATACTGTGAGCGCGTGGTCGTCCGGGACATAGATCGATGCCCCCTTCTCTAATTTGAGACGGGTGTAACTCGGAAAGGTGATCGTTTTCCGGCACTGATAGGTTCCACCCGTCACGTAGACCGTCCCCCCATATGTTGGGAGTGCGTCGATCGCCGCCTGGATCTCAACGTGGTCGTCGACTCCGTCACAGACATAGTCTGCCTGCCGCTTGACATGATCTGGGGCATCGCTCGCGGCGACGACGTAGGTCGCGGTACGAACCATGTTCTCGTGGATTGCATTCAGATCATACGCGGCAATACCCCTGAACGCATATGTACCGACCGGCCAGATCGTGTTCAGCGTGCCGGGGAGTTTGACAACTCCGAGGAGAGTATTACCATCTTTCTCGGAGTACCGAAATTCCCCTGCGACAGATCCTGCCAGACAGACGATGTTCGGGGCGTCGGGGAGTTTCGTCGCATCCACGACGGTCATCGTAGCCTCACCGGTTGTATACGGTGCGGCAAGGGTGGTGTACGGAGATCCGACCTGGGCCGGATAGAGGTCAGGCAGCCCCATCTACACCACCGCCGGCAGGGTGATGGTCAGCACCACAGCCCCGGCATCGGCTTCCAGGACTAGGAGGAGCGGTTCGACACTCTCGGCGTCGGAGAGGGGATCCCCCCCGGTCGCGGTCTCGAAGAGCTGCACCTGCTCGATCTGGCAGGGCAGGGTGACGTCTGCACCCGTCACCGGCAGCGAAAAGGTCATCGGCGTGACCCCGACGGCCGAGGTGCGATACGATGCCAGGGCATACCGGGCACAGGCGGCCGACCCATCGGCCGTCTGGAGTTCAGCATACCATTCGATCACGGGCGTGCGCTCGCGGAGCGCCTCATACCCTTTTGCGTTGAG
>NZ_JBHGXH010000086.1:0-1402 GCF_041936445.1 Candidatus Darwinibacter acetoxidans
ATTGACGATATGCGGGCACTTAGGCCCGGCGAGCTGGCGGCGATATTGCAGGAGCTTGGCAGGCAGGTCACAATCGAACGATATAGAGACCAGCGGGATCACTGGGCTTTCCTGGCGGCGGTAATAACGAACGGGGTTAGCCGCCTCGCCGGAATGTTCAGCAAGCGTAAACCGAAAATGGTCAGCCCTGATGATTTCATGAGCAAGGAAGCGAAGAGAACGATCCGGCATCTATGGGGACAGGATAGCCAAGAGCCGGAACAGAAGAAGGACTGGGCCAAGCATATCAAAGACGCTAAGGCCAAAGGGCTGCGCGGCCCGTGGGGGGGAGGAGGCGAGAAATGTTAGTCGGCGAAGTATTCGCCCGCATGGGGCTGGACAGCAAAGATTACGAAAAAGGCTTAAACAAGTTAGAGGGCTATACCCAAAAAAGAGCGCTGACCCTGGGCACTATCTTTAAAAACGCTTTTTCTTTTGGCATCGGTATAGGTCTTGTCCAGGGTTTTCGCACCATCGGCGGCGCCATTACCGATTTTGTGAACACCGCGGCCCGAACTGAAGTTTTAGATATTGCCATGCAGTCTGTAGCCCGGTCGTCCGGCTACGCCATAGCAGCACTGAATGAGCAGAGAAAAGCTGTCATGGAATTAGGTATCGCGGAGCAGGAAGCCTCGCAAATTCTTACCCGGTTTATGCAGGCGCAACTCGATACGGCTGACGCGGCCAAGCTTGCCCGCGTTGCCCAGGATGCGGCGGTGATCGCTGGCTATAATTCGTCACAGGCCGCCGAGCAAATGACCGAGGCGATTGCAAAGCAGCGGCCGGAGCTGCTCTCCGCCTTCGGTATGACCCGGAATATGAACGAGATATATAAGGACTATGCCGGAACCGTAGGCAAGACCGCGGCGCAACTTTCCGAAGCCGAGAAAAAGCAGGCCATGCTGAACTATATCCTTAAAGAAGGCGAAAAAATTGCTGGAACCTACGAGGCTTCTATGGGCGCCGTCGGCAAGCAAATCGGCTCCCTTCCGCGTTATTGGGATACGTTGAAAAACGCCATAGCAAAACCGCTTGCCTTGCCGGCAATTAGCGTGATTGTAGAGGCCTTAACAAACGGACTAAAAAGCAGCATAGCATGGGCTGAAGCGAATAAAGAAACGCTAATATCCTGGGGACAGACCGCGGCGAATGTAGCAGGATTCATTGTCCGCGGCATCAGTTGGGTGACTAAAGCTTTCATCAAGAACTGGGGTGCGATTCGCTTTGCGGCGACGGCGCTGCTGACTTTTGCTGTTGCATCAAAAGCGATCAACATTACCGGCGTGGCAGTCCGCGGTTTGACTCTGCTTTTATGGGCATTGCGCGGACATGCTTTTTCCACTAGTGGAGTATTCGGTGTGCT
>NZ_JBHGXH010000087.1:0-1162 GCF_041936445.1 Candidatus Darwinibacter acetoxidans
CTCTTTGACAGGTGGACGGAGGGTGATAAAGAGTACTACGGTGAAGTGTTTACTTTCTGGGGCGACAGGCACCTCAAGCTTACGGCTCATTTCATTCCCGGCATCCGGATAGAGGCCGGTGCCGAGCCCGGGGATGGCGGCACGGTTAGGGGCGCAGGCACCTATAAGGAGGGCGCCGAAGTTGTTTTGAAAGCCCTGCCTGCAGCGAACCACACCTTCGAGGGATGGTACGAGAACGGGGAAAAGGTTTGCGCCGATCCGGAATATAGCTTTACGGCTGCCGGAGATCGCCGGCTTGCCGCCAGGTTTGAGCCTTATCTCGAGATCGCCGCCAGGGCCATTCCCGCAGAGGGAGGCCGGGTCAGAGGAGCCGGCTTCTATCAAAAGGGGAGCGAGGTTGTCTTGACGGCCGTGCCCAACCCCGGCTACGAGTTCGACCACTGGCTCATGGACGGCGAGCAGGTCCCCGGTGCTCCCGCCCGCTATAGCTTCACTGCCGGTGAGAGCCACCTTTTTGAGGCAGTTTTCAGGAAAGTAAATGAATATACCGTCAATATTTCCTCTTCTCTGCCCGGTGCGGGCTTCGTCTCCGGCGGGGGTACTTTCAACGAGGGCACCCGCGTAACGGTATTTGCCATCCCGAAGGCGGATTACCGCTTTGTGGGCTGGACCGAAAACGGAGAAGTTGTCAGCAGCGATTCAAGCTACACCTTCACACTGGACCTGGATCGCAGCCTTGTCGCCAACTTCGCCAAGGTGCACTACCTGGGGCTGGAGGCGGAGCCCAAAGTAGGGGGATGGTTTGAAGGACGCGGCTACCACGGAGCCGGCTCCGTGGTGAATGTAAAAGCCATTCCCTCTTACGGCTACCGCTTCGATCACTGGACCGAAGCGGGCGAGAAGCTGGATTACGGCAGCAGCTTTGACCTGACCATCGAACGCAACTATGCCCTTGTAGCCCACTTTGTCAAGGCTCACCGGGTCACCATCCGCCTGGGCGAGTTTGGCGGCGGCTCGGTTACCGGAGAGGGCGTGCATGACGTGGGCGCAACCGTTACCGTCAGAGCCGAGCCGTACGAGGGCTATGTCTTCAGCATATGGACCCGGAACGGGGTAAAGGTAAGCGAAGAGCCGGAATACAGCTTCACCATGCCCGACGAGC
>NZ_JBHGXH010000088.1:0-1197 GCF_041936445.1 Candidatus Darwinibacter acetoxidans
GCCAAGAAATTCATGGAAGGCTGGAATTCCTGGCGCGTCTCCAACATGGGACTTCTCAATATTGGGCGGCGGGAAGGTTCACAGATCATCCAACTCTTTGGGCGCGGTGTACGCCTGCGCGGGAAAAACCATTCTCTAAAACGCAGTGCTGCCCTTCCGGGCAATCATCCACCGCATATTAAACTGCTGGAGACACTCAATATCTTTGCTGTGCGAGCCAACTACATGGCCCAATTCCGTGATTATCTCGAACGAGAAGGGGTAGAGACCGAGCCGCCGGTTGAACTACCGCTCCCTGTGTGGACCAACGAACAGATGCTGCAGCGCGGGCTGGTGCTACCGCGTCCTGAGAGTGGCCGCGACTTTACTACCGATACGATACTCCTGCTCACCCCTGATGAAAACATCCGCCTGAGAGTGGATTTATCGGTCAAAGTGCAGGTACTGGAAAGCGGCGCGGTTGGCCTGCAGGACGCTCGGGTCCAAAGCGGACATGAGGGGACCATTCCGTCAGAAAGTCTGGCGTTGGTGGATTGGGAGCAGGCCTACCTCGAATTGCTGGACTATAAGGCGCGCAGAGGCTGGAGCAACCTGGTCATTCGTCCCGAAACCCTGCGCGCTATCCTAGAAAAGGTTCCCTATACCCTGAAGGCAAGTGAGGACGTGTTCCGTCCGCGCACCTTCACTGACCGCACCCGTCTGCAAGAGGCAGTCACAGCCGTCCTGCGGAAGTACCTGGATACCTTCTACCGCCGAGCTCACGAGCGCTGGGACAGCCAAAACCTAGTCTATCGTCCTCTTGACCTTGATGATCCCAACTTGGCTTTCAACCGTCTGAGCCTGCAGGAAAAAAAAGCCGCCTACTTCGTGCGCGTACCGCGTTCACACAGCGACCTATTTACCGCCATCGAAAAACTGTGCGAAGATATGGATAAACTTATCAAAGAAGAAAACAGCGGGTTGCCGCGCCTTTACTTCGATCGGAGCGTCTATTTGCCTCTGCTTCTCAAAAGGGGGAATGTGCTCACTGCTGCCCCCCCGCCGCTCGAAGAAAGCGAGGAACGCTTCGTTCGTGACCTGAGTGCCTACTGGAAATCCGAAAAGGACAAGTCACTAGCAGGCAAGGAAATCTTCCTCCTGCGAAATTTGAGCAGAGGTAAAGGCGTGGGTTTCTTCGAGGAGAGCGGTTTCTACCCT
>NZ_JBHGXH010000089.1:0-1537 GCF_041936445.1 Candidatus Darwinibacter acetoxidans
CTTGTCAAGGGCCATACAATCAGGAGAGTATAGGCCCCCCGAATAGATAAATAGGTTAGATTATGGCGTTTTCGCCACTTTCGCCGGTTTAACCAGTTTCGCCAGTTTCGCCTGCCGCCACTCGACGAGGACCCGGTGGACTACCTCCGCCCGAGTGAGGACCACCCCCGGCTCGAGGAGGTAACAGAGCCGGGCAATCTCGGCGGCGTCCTCGTGAGATATCTCAATCCGCGGCATGGGGGCTCGCCTCCTCGGAGGCCTGCAGGATATTTCGGCCGATGCCGTACACCGGGTCGGGGTGGCTGAACGGTCCGCTGATGTAAAGGACCTTCACGGCGACCGCCTCCAGTCGAGGTTTGAGGCTGAGGTGCCGTCGGTCGTGCCTCGCGTGTAGCGCGGCGGGCCGTTGAGGTCGATGGTCGCCGGCGGTTCCCAGTCCGGACCGTCCCGCTCCAGCGGGCACCAGTCTGGGATGAGGGGGAAGTCGGCGAACTTTCGGCAGCGGAGGATGCCGCTCTCATCGCACCACTGGCTTGCCCAGCAGCTCCGGGAGCCGACCGCGTACGGGCACTCGTCGCAAGTCTCGATGTAGATCAGGCGGGTCATGCTGTCACCCCTCCCAGTGCATCGAAGAGCCGTACCTGCGCTCGCTCCTTGTCGATCCGCTCCTGAGCCTTCAGGAAGTAGGGCTCGTGCTTCTCGATGCCAATGTAGTGCCGCCCGGTGCGGAGGCAGGCGATCGCAGTTGTGCCGCTGCCGAGGAATGGGTCGAGGACGAGGTCGCCGGGCTTTGAATACTTCTCAAGAATCTGCATAAAGAGCGGGACGGGTTTCTGCGTCGGATGGATGCGCTCTTCCTTGTGGCGCATGTCCTCCTGCAGCATCCCGTTCCATCGCCATTTGAACTTCCGCACCGCTGTCTTGAATGAGGTCCACGCGAGTTCGCAGTCTGCGAAGTTACCTGAGTTATCCTTGTCCCACACGAGCCAGCACGGGGACGGATCGAGGAGGTCGGCATAATAGTTGCCGCCGAAGATGATCTGGTTCTTACTGACTCGGCACATCTCAGCGATGACACATTCGTCGATACGAACCGAATCCCATTCAGAGACCCCGTAGTCTTTCGCACTAACCCAGGTTCCGGGTTTTCCGAATACTTTGTTCCCGCCGCCAACTGTCCTGTTATTAGTTATGCCGATCCCATAAGGCGGATCTGTGAGCACCAGATCAATGCACTTATCCGGCATCTCGCGCATGAGGTCGAGACAGTCGCCGCAGTAGATCCGATCTACTTCAAGCGTCATGCCCGGCCCCCCGTCAGCCCCTCGGCGAGATTCTCCCATCGATGATCGTGCCGGAGCAGCGAGAGCAGGTCGGTCCACCGGAGCACGGCGAGCGGCTCCCGCCGGCTCTGCTTCAGGACGAGGAGGGGGGCGAGCCCCTCCGCTGCCGCGTTTCGGGTGCATTGTTGCCACCACTCCGGCAAGGCGATCCGTTCCTGCGCTTTGCACTCGACCCCGAAGCCGAACCGCTCGCG
>NZ_JBHGXH010000090.1:0-1746 GCF_041936445.1 Candidatus Darwinibacter acetoxidans
ACATGGTGGTGGACGGCGACACCGGACAGCCCTGTAAATCCTTACGTCCGCGGCGTCTTTGCGGACGGCACGTTGAACATCAGCCACGCGTGCGACGGGGACGGCGGCGTTCGCCCGCTTTGTGTTCTGAAATCGGAAATCATTGTTAAGAAGGGTTTGCCCAAGTTGCTAGAAAAGGCCATAGCTACAGATGCAAAGGAGGTCACGCTATGAACCGTTTTAAATGCCCCGCATGTGGCGGGAATCAATATACATCGGCGAATACAGCGGAGGAGTGCATCTATTGCGGACATCAGAAGTTAGAAAAGATGGATAAGTTAGAGCCGGAGGAGGGATTGAATTGGGCAAGACAAAGATAGAGTGGACAGAATACAGCTGGAATCCGGTATCAGGCTGCACACCTGCAAGCGAAGGCTGCCAGAATTGCTATGCAAAGCGTATGGCGAACAGATTGCGCGGTCGGTGCGGGTACCCGCAGGATGATCCTTTCAGGGTGACGTTACATGAGGATAGGCTGGGGGAACCGCTGCGCTGGAAGCAGCCGCGCAGGGTGTTTGTGTGTAGCATGGGTGATCTGTTTCACGGGGATGTGCCCGAAGAATTTATTGACGAGATATTCGCAATCATGGCCCTATGCCCACAACATACCTTCATTGTGCTAACTAAGCGTCCTGAGCGGATAAGGGGCTATATGCAGCCGCCGCCGCCATTTTACACAACGAGACTTGGCCCTGTCATGGAGCATATGGAGGAGCACGGATATCTGTCCAGGGATGACGCTATCGCAATAGCGCCACCGGGAAGCATTCTACCAGAAGACCCGCCCTGGCCCCTCCCCAACGTCTGGCTGGGCGTGACCGCTGAAAATCAAGAGGCTGCCGATGAGCGTATACCGATCCTTTTAGAGATCCCGGCGGCGGTGCGGTTCGTGAGCGTGGAGCCGATGTTGGGGCCGGTGGCCCTCGATGCTGTTTGTGCCGCAACTGATGGCTATATGCAAAAGATAAAAACCCTGCTTGATGGCATTGACTGGGTCATCTGCGGCGGCGAATCTGGCCCCGGAGCCAGGCCGATGCACCCGGACTGGGCGCGGAGCCTGCGGGATCAATGCCAGGCGGCGGGGGTGCCATTCTTTTTCAAGCAATGGGGAGGATGGACCGAATCAGAACACGCTTCTACCCACTTTGTGCATGTTGGTGGCATTAATCGTGGGACCAGATATTTTATACCCCGGGATGATGCTACCACAATTCGAAATGCTGGTTACAAGGGGGAGCGTAAAATCCGCGAGGATCTAATTGACCGTGGACATCCCGGATGGATCAGGATGCGCAGGGTTAGCAAAAAGATCGCTGGCCGCCTACTCGATGGGCGGGAGTGGAATGAGTATCCGGAGGCCACCCCATGAGTCAGACCGTTGAACTGCGCCACCTTGACTACGCCCGGCGCGGGGAGTTTTACATCGCCGCTAACGACTGGAACCTGGCCTGGACAGCGGAAGAGCTGGAGATCGTGCGCGAGCTGCGCGAGCGCGGGGCCAAAGTGTGGGAGGTGGCCGAGGCGGTGGACAGGCCGGACTACGAGGTGGCCGTGCTGATAATGGATCTGGAGGAGCGGGGAGAGATTGGAGGGCGAGGAGGTAAACCGTGAAAAACAAACGCAAATCATTATCACCAAAACAGAGGTTTGAAGTGTTTAAAAGAGATTCGTTCAGGTGTCAATATTGCGGCAAAACCGCCCCCGATG
>NZ_JBHGXH010000091.1:0-1458 GCF_041936445.1 Candidatus Darwinibacter acetoxidans
GTGTGAGGCCGTCAGCTGTTTGTTCGGGCCAGGAAATACGCGCCCGCTCGCTCGCATCCACCTGGATCGACTGGTCAATGAGCGGATCGGTGTAGTCAATGACTACTTTAGCAAGCACCTGTCGCCTCTGCGCCCGCATTGCGTCCATGAATTGTTGCGATACTTGATACATGGCCTCACCCCCTACTGCTCGATGAATGCAATGCTAACCTCTTTCCAATATCGGATCCCGTTTATTTCATGCCAAAGCCCGGTGATGATGTCGCCTGCGTAGGCAGTCATCGTCTTATATCCGCCTGCATCGAGATAGCGGAACGAGAAGAACGGTTTATTCGCTGCTAGGACATCCAGGATCTGCTTCAACTGATCGTCTGGCAGGTAGCTCCACGACACATCGACACGCCTAACACCGGCACGGATAATCTCCATGGCCATTTTGCCTGATGCAGTCCTATTCGACTTTGTTAAATCAAACCGGCCGATTTTTACATCGGCCGGATTAGCGACTTTGACTCCTGCAATTGTTATCACTACGACACCCCCCGAGGCTGGATCATCACATCAAACCCCTGCCTCTGACCCTCTTTGATCATTGCCGGCAAGAGTAGCCGAGCAAGCGTGGTGCCGTCGATTCTCAGCACGACCTCTCTGTCGTCGCTTGTCTGTGGTCCCGTGGCCTGGCCGACGCGTTGAGCCATGACCATGGCCTCGTAGACCGCTGCGCCTACGCTGTCCGCTATCACGTTGTCTCGCTCAAGCGGGATAACGGCCTCGCGCCTGCTTCCTTCGCCCATCATGGCGAGAGTCGGACCTGTGACGATACCACCCTTGGCAAGGCCGGTTACGCCCTTAAACGCCCCTACTGCCTTGGCTGCAAGCGCACCTATACCGGCGATAGCTGCTCCGATTGTTGCTGCAGCCAATACGGGAGCTGCGGGACCGGACCATCCGTAGAATACTACTAGAGTGGCATATGCCTGCTTAATCAGCGCCACGAAAGCAAGAGCAGCGTTCTTTAGAACTTCCATCGTCCATGTTCCTAGCTTCGATAGCGCATTTGACAATGACTGTGAGAGCTGCTGAACCAGGACGTTTTTGAGGACCGCACCCATTCCGCTAAGGACGCTCTGAAAAGCCTCCCCCATGGTCATGGAGCCATCAATGATGCCGTCGAACGCCTGTCCGAATACGCTTTGCATCCCGGAGCTAATTTGCTGTGCTATTGATTGCATGCTCTCCCCGAAACTACCCATCTTGCCGAGAGCGGTGTCAGCGAAACTGGCAACCCCGCCCACAATCCCCTGACCCATCTCGCCGACTATGGCAACACTCTGATTCTTTAGTGAGCTAAACCAGTTGACAGACTCTTTAACCATGTCCGGGATGATAGAGCCTCCAACGATGGTCTTATACATATTCTTAACCTTATCTACAACTCCGCTTGTCCACGACGTAACT
>NZ_JBHGXH010000092.1:0-1826 GCF_041936445.1 Candidatus Darwinibacter acetoxidans
GCCACCCGCGCCCTGCCTGAGCTGCCGAAAGACAGCCGGACCGCCTTTGAGAACGAGCTGAAGATCCTGGGTGAACTGAAGGACGGCGCGGAGAAGCGCCGCCTGCGGATCGAGGGCGGGGGCGAGGTGGCCGAGAAGAAGAAGGCCCTGGCCGAGCTTGACGCCGAGCTGCTGGAGTGGAAGGCCGGGATGCGCGTGGACATCGACGCCGGGATCGCGTCAGAGCAGACCATGGTCCGCCAATGCCAGCGGGAGATTGACGGGCTGCAGGCTGAGATCGAGCGGCTGGAGCGGGAGATCGGCAGCAAGCAAAGCATCATCGCTGACCGCGAAAAGAGCATGGCCGAAGCCCGGGAAAACTGGAAAGAAGTCAACGCCCGCGAGTTCACCTTCGAGCAGACCGACACCTGCCCCACCTGCGGACAGGCCCTGCCGAAAGAGCAGATCGAGGCTGCCCGGCAGAAGGCCCTGGCCGACTTCAACACCAAAAAAGCCCGAGAGCTTGAGACCATCACGGCTGACGGCAAGGCGATGGGCGCCGAGATCAAGGGGCTGCAGGCCGAGATCGCCGGGCTTGAAAAAGATGCTGCCGACTTCCGGGCGGAGCTGGACGCTGCGACGAAGAGCAAGGCCGAGGCTGAGAGCCGCCTGGCGAAGCTGGAGCAGCAGGCCGCCGACCTGGAGAGACACCCTGACTATCTGGAGAAGCTCGCGGGCCGTGAGGCGCTCCTGGCCGCTATCACCGCCCTGCAGCAAGACAGCAGCGAGGAGCTGCAGAAGGTGCTCTCCGAGATCATCGAGATCGCGGCGAGGATAAAAGGGACCGAGGCCGAGCTTGCCAAGTTCACCGCCCGGAAAGACGGAGAGGCCCGCATCGCGGAGCTGCAGGAGCAAGAGCGCAAGCTGGCCGCCGAGTATGAGGCCCTGGAGCAACAGGTTTATCTTTGCGAGGAGTTCACCCGGGCGAAGGTCAGGCTGCTGGACGAAAAGATAAACAGCCGGTTCGAGCTGGCCCGGTTCAAACTTTTCAACGTGCTCGTGAACGGGAGCCTGGAAGAATGCTGCGAGACGCTTTACGACGGGGTGCCCTGGTCTACTGGCATGAACAACGGCAGACAGATCAACGTGGGCATCGACATCATAAACACCCTTTCAAAACACTACGCCTTTACCGCCCCGATCTTCGCCGATAACGCAGAGAGCGTAACCGAGATCATTCCAACAGATGCGCAGCTCATCAGGCTGGTGGTCAGCAAGCCGGATAAAAAATTGAGAATTGAATATGAGGAGGAGACAAGGTGAGTGAAGAGACCCAAGTTGCCAAGCAAGAAGAATCAATGTCCACGCGTTTTATGAACGCAGTGGTGCGGGAGTTTTCAGGAAGTGTTGGCGAGGTGGCGCTGACCAACTTCCAGCGGCGCCTCGCGCAGAACTATTTCATTGCCGTGGACCAGGCCCTGGCCAAGGCGGAGCAGAGGCGAGACAACAAAAAAAATAACCTGCCCATCACCTGGGGCAACGTCGACATGAAGCAGCTGGCCCTGGATGTTGTGGCAGCGGCCCGGGTGGGGCTGGACCCGGCCCAGCCGAATCACATCAACATGGTGCCTTACCGGAACAACCGAACGAAAAAATACAACATCGGTTTTATCGACGGCTACCGCGGGATCGAGATGAAGGCTGTCAAATACGGGCTGGATATCCCTGACGACGTGACGATTGAGTTGGTCTACGCAAACGACACCTTTAAGCCGATTAAAAAAGACCACCGGAACAAGGTCGAGAGCTACGAGTTTGAGGTCTCCAACCCTTTTGACCGCGGGGAG
>NZ_JBHGXH010000093.1:0-1382 GCF_041936445.1 Candidatus Darwinibacter acetoxidans
ACCGGGGTGCCCAAAACAGAAGTCTACCGCAAGGTTATCCGGGAAATCGGCGGTGTGTCGGAAATAGTCTGCGTCCGCACCGAAGCTGTGGACAAGTTCCGCGAAGGCTGGGAAGCGCATGGCCTAGGCTGGCAGACGGACGTGATGCCCAGCAAAATCGAGGGCTGTACCAATGTGGTGTTATACTACGGCTCCAGCACCTACGACACACAACAGATGTCTGCTTTGATCGACAGCCTAGTCCAGGAGGCCCAGGCGCTAGGAATTGAAACCTTGTCTCCAGCGGAAATTGCGAGGTTGAACAGTCAATGGGAGGAGAGACAAGATGGCTAAGTGTGGAGAGTGCACGTACTACCGCCCTGTATCCCCTGTATCCGCAGGTGCGGGATGGTGCCATTGTGATGCGATGCAGGTGGCGGTGGTAGCTGATTTGGAAGCCTGTAAGAACTTTGAAAGGAGGACAAGCATGGACGAGGACAAGGACAAGGACGTGACGATTTCACTGACGTGGTATGAAGTGCTTTTGAGGGAGCAGGCCAAGCTGGATATTGTGCGGACGTTAGTGAAGCATTTGTCTAAAACCTATAACAAGGATCTAGAACTTCTGAAAGTGCTGCTGGAGGAAGAAGAATGCGTGACTACCTAAACGCCCGGGGTATGGCCAGTCAAGAAAGGGCGTGGCTGGAGCCGCGCCCCTCGCCCCGGGAAGTGGAGTGTACTTACTGTGCTACGCTGCTCGATAAAGACGATGCGCACTGGGATGGCATACATGGTCCTTACTGCGATGACTGTTGGGAGGAGATGAACTGGGGGTGAGCAACCATGCTGTGTGTCTGCGGCCGGGGGATGATCCGCTGCTGGATACCATGGATAAGAAGCGGCGGCTGGGTCTGCACATACTGCGGCTACTGCGCTAGGCTTGACTACCGCACCGGACGTAAGCAAGTGTTGTGGCCGCCCCGGCGGTACGGAAGGACGAATGCACACAGTGCTGGAGGTGCGTGATGATGGAACTACTTAAATGCGCGCAATGTGGGGACAGGCCAGGACTACTCATGTCGGTTGTGGACCGGTCTGCGGGTATCGAGATTAATCTTTGCTATGACTGTTACAAGACATACGCCCGGCACGTCAAGGATGGCAAGGCAGCGCGGGTTGCCGTGGTGTATGAAGAGGGAGTTTCGACGAGGTAGGGGGTGAACGCCGTGGAGGGATGGCAACTGAAACAGATGCAATCACTACCACTCGAGGCCAAGATCATCAAAAGTCAACAACGCATCCGCGAGTGGTACGAGCACTGGGATGGCAATGTTTATGTATCCTTTAGTGGTGGTAAATACTCCACGGTGTTGCTCCATCTAGTTCGGCAACTGTACCCGGAT
>NZ_JBHGXH010000094.1:0-1745 GCF_041936445.1 Candidatus Darwinibacter acetoxidans
GAGGAGCACCCGCTCTTATCGGAAATCAAGTTCGAGAACGCGTCGGCCCTGATCAAGTGGCTGTACAGCACAATGGACGGTCGTTTTCTGGCCTGGTGGGGGCCGCTGTGCAGTGAAATTAAAAAGCAGCTTGCCGCCCAGTTCAACTTCCTGAACCTTGAACAGACCAAGCTGTCGGCGTATGTACCTGTCTGCAAGGCGATGCTTGACCTCGGCCCCGCGTGGCTTGACCGCTACGTACGGACGATCCTGGCTGAGGCTCTCGCCAACGGACTGGAGCAGGGCATAATCAGCGGGCGCGGCATTGCAGATCAAGCCCCCGACCCGGATGATCGGATCTTTGAGCCTATCGGCATGGACCGTGATTTGACGGTGTTTGACAACATACTGGGCTACGCTCCAAAGGTACCCATCCCGGTCACTCAGTTCACCCCGGCGGCTTATGGTGCCCTGGCATCGCAGCTCGCGGTGGGCCCAAATCTGCTCAACCGCCCCGTGACGTCGCTACTGATGATAGTCAACCCCGTTGATTATCTCAATAGGGTCATGCCGGCAACCGCCTATCAGCGTCCTGACGGATCGTGGGTACGTGACATCCTACCGTTGCCGACCAAGATCGTGCAGAGTGCCTATGTGGAGCAAGGCAAGGCCATCCTCGGCCTAGCCAAGCGCTACATCATGGCTATGGGCACCGGCAAGGGCGGGCGCATCGAGTATAGCGACGAGTATCGCTTCCTCGAGGATGAGCGGACATACCTCATCAAACTCTACGGCACCGGCCGCCCGATGGACAACACCTCGTTCCTCGTGCTCGACATCCAGAACCTAGT
Source organism: Candidatus Darwinibacter acetoxidans (assembly GCF_041936445.1). Lineage (NCBI taxonomy): Bacteria > Bacillati > Bacillota > Clostridia > Candidatus Darwinibacteriales > Candidatus Darwinibacteriaceae > Candidatus Darwinibacter > Candidatus Darwinibacter acetoxidans. The sequence continues at coordinate 831 of NZ_JBHGXH010000094.1, forward strand.
GCCAGCGGTGCCTGACGTGCATATCACCAACGACCCGTTGAGTGTGGCTGGTGACGTCGCGGTCACCAACGACCCGCTGACCGTGTACCCTGTCTACGACGCACGGCTGGCGAGCCTGAAAATCGGAGCGCTGACCCTGTCTCCGACGTTCAACAAGAGCGTGATGGTCTACACAGCCACCACCACTGATGCAACCAACACCATCACCGCGGTTGCCAAGGACGGCGAGGCCGAGATCGAAATCCTGGTCAACGAAGTTCCGCACACCAACGGCACGTCTGCGACATGGGAGGATGGCGAGAATACCGTCGAGATCACTGTGACGAGCGGCACCGAGAGTGAGACCTACACTGTCACTGTGACCAAGTCCTGACCTGACGAACCACTAACACACGCAGGGCGGCGGCACCATTCGCCGCCCTGCGCATTTCCAGAGGGAGGTGATGCACCGTGCTCCAGGCCGTGAAGGACTACCTCAAGATCACCTGGGACGACGAGGACGCCTCGCTGCAGGCAATGATCGAGCGCGGCAAGGCATACCTCAATGATCTCGTGGGCAAGGAACTCGATTATAGCTGTCTGCTGCCTGCCGACGAGTGGTACGAGACGGAGCTGGCCGCGATCCTCACCCAACTAATGGAAGAGCCTGAGGAACCCGAAGAGGGGGAGGAACCCGAAGCTCCGATGACCACTGCAGAGGCAATCGACCTGATTCTGGCGGCAGAGAGACAGCGTGATAAGCAGGTCGTCATGCCTACGCCAGCGGCCTCCCTGCTCCTCGACTACTGCCGCTATAGTTACAATAACGCCAGCGAGTATTTTGAGGAGAACTTTGCCCGAGAAATTCTCCGCCTTCAGCTGCAGGTGGCCGCCAAGGAGCTGAGTGCAGATGGAGAGTCTTAGGCGGCAGGCGTA
>NZ_JBHGXH010000095.1:0-3458 GCF_041936445.1 Candidatus Darwinibacter acetoxidans
TGACACTCAGGGAAAGACCCTCCTTCTTTCGGGTAGACTCAATCCATTCTGGGACCTCTTCCGGCCTGAGCAGTTGGCCGTTTAGGACTTCCTGACGGAAGGCTTGAATCTCTTCCTCTTTGTCAGCTAACACAGCGATAATATCTGATAGTGCCCGAAAACGTCTATCAGGAGGCGCTTCCCTTGCCGGTGTTAGCTTCGGGCTTCCCCGTTGCGCGGGTAGTCTGGGACCCTGCTTTAGGCTTGCGTAATAATAGTAATTATCGATTTCCTGTTCAACGATTTCTAGAAGGTAGCGAAGTCCCGCTCCAGGCCTTTCACGGTCTTCCTCTTCTTCCTCATTAGCAACGTCTATATGGCCTTTTTTAGAAGATTCAATCCGTTTCCAGATCTTATTCCAGTCTTCTCCCAAGGCTTCTATGTCCTTTTCTAATGCCTTTTCGACTTCTGCCTTCCACTTCTGAGCGGTTCTATAGTGTGTCATATTAGATACCCCCTAAAGTGTAAAACCCTGTCCTATAATACACCTAGAGATCAACAAAGTCAACAGGGGTGAGTAAGGTGACAAAGCGGTTGTTGAGCGTGCGGGAAGCGGCGGGGCCGAATTGGCTGAACTGCAATCCCAAGACCGTATACAGACTTGCGAGACGTGCAGACTTCCCTGCTTTGAGAGTAGGGGAAAAAAGGATCATGATACCTGTTGAGCTTCTGGAAAAGTGGATTCAGCGCCAGGCAGAAGCGCCTTTGGACTAGTTGCTGCTACGCTGTAACACAGGGGAACTGTCTCCATTCTTAAGGAGGCGTCTACATGAGCGTCACTACGAGGACCCTAATTGAGTATGGACAAGAGCAGGCTGAAGCCCGGAAGAAGAGGCGCAAGCGGATTGACAATCCCAGTGCTTGGTTCGGTGGGGGAATTAAGGGTGTCGAGATTGTCCTGGCCCAAGCGAAAGAACTATACCCTGACTTGGACTTGAAACCCGACAGTGTGCGCACATGGACCAAGCGAGGACTGATTCCTAAGCCGTGGGTTAAATCCCTCGGAAAGAAGAAGGGCACTCAATCCTTCTATCCCTTGGATACCCCCCGACAATTAGCTACAGCAGCACACTTGCAGGCACAGGGCTACAAGCAAAGGGAGATCGCGGAAGCCCGGGAAGCGTTCTTGAGTGGTGCTTCCGAGCGGGGAGATCCTTGTCTGGAGGCTTATGGCCGGGTTTATCGGCAGATTTTAGATTGAATTGTTTAGGTGGTCCTCCGGCTTGAGCGGCCGGGGGTTTTGTTATTGAAGGAGGGGCCGTGATGAATGTGCAAGACTTTTTAGCCTTGTTAAAGGGTGTCAAACAAGTGGGGCCAGATAGGTGGACAGCCCTCTGCCCGGGCCATGATGACCGTTCTCCTTCCCTGTCAATTCGTGAGGCCGGAGACGGGAAAATTTTGCTTACATGCTGGTCCTGTTGCACTGCGGAAGAGATCGTTGCTGCATTAGGCCTGACTATGGCTGACCTATTCCCCGACAATAGCCGACATATTCGCGGGGAAAAGAGGCCCAGGCCGTCACGCAAGGAGAAGGAGCTTCGTGAGCTTGCAGCCCGCTTTGATCGGGCCTGTGCTAATGCCCATAGAAGGCTTGCGGTCCTCTTTCGTGCTATCGGGTGGATCTTCGCCACGTATGGTCTTGACGTCACACTAGACGAGGCCAGGTGGATCTGGGAGCTTCCGCACATGGAACACGTGTTAGACCAGCTTCTACTTGGTGATCCGGAAGAGAAGTTTGCAGGCTTGCAGGCTGCGGGGCGGTGGTTGGCTTGACCCTCAGCTTCATTCGGGAAACAGTGGCAGGCGCCGACAAAGAGGATCTCTTAAAGGTTGTCGAGAGATACGGGGGAAACGTGATGAAGCCTGAGGAGGAGTTGACGCTGGACGCAGAAGCGCCGGACATTAACCTGACCGACTTAGGCAATGCGAGGAGACTTGTAGTGCAACATGGAGAGAACATTCGATACTGTCACCCTGAGTCACGCTGGTATGTCTGGAATGAACGTGTATGGAAGCCTGATGATACAGCAGCCGTCTTTCGACTGGCAAAGGACACTGTTGGAAGCATTTATATTGAGGCAGGCCAGACTGACGATGAAGATAAGCGGAAGGCCGTTGCTAAACATGCTTTTAGGTCCGAGAGTCTTTCCAGGCTGCAATCTATGATTGCGCTGGCTTCTTCTGAGCCGGGAATTCCTGTCCTGAGGGAACAGATGAACCGGGACCCGTGGCTGCTGACAGCGGAGAATGGGACCCTGGACCTTAGAACCGGTGAGCTACGACCCCATAAACGCGAGGACTTCATCACTAAGTGCATTCCCATTCGATATGACGAAGCAGCGTCAGCGCCGACCTTCAAGCGGGCTTTGATGGAGATAATGAATGGCAGGCTGGACCTTGTGAATTACTTACGGCGGGTGTGCGGGTATACGTTGACGGGTGATGTGAGCGCGAAAGCGTTGTTTATCCTGTATGGGCGGGGTGATAACGGCAAGAGCCTATTCCTGGAAATCCTTCGTGAACTTCTAGGACCCTTCGCTGTAGTGGCCGAGCCAAACCTATTGATGAGCAGGCGCGGGGAGGCGCACCCTACGGGTGTTGCGAAGCTATGGGGCGCAAGACTGGCGATTGCCACTGAGACCACAGAGAACAGGAGTTTCAACGAAGCGCTGGTCAAGCAGTTGACGGGAGGAGATACACTGACGGGCCGGTTTATGAGGCAAGACTTCTTTGACTTCAAGCCAACTCACAAGTTGTTCCTAGCAACGAATCACAGGCCGATTGTCAGAGGAACGGACCGGGCTATATGGGAGCGCATTCACCTTATCCCCTTTGATGTGACATTCCACAAGCCTGAGACCGGGAAAGAGCCGGTTGCTGACCCTATGATGCTGGACAAGCTACGGGCCGAACTTCCGGGGATTCTTGCCTGGGCCGTGAAGGGTTGCCTTGAATGGCAGAAAGACGGCCTAAGACCGCCGGCTGAAGTTGTATCGGCCACTGATGAATATCGGGCAGAAATGGACGTTGTAGCACAGTTTCTTGAGGACTGCTGCATACTGGAGCCTAATGCACAGGCAGGCGCGACAGACCTATACACTGCATATAAGAATTGGTGTAGCGCTAACGGTGAGCGGTGGTTGAGTCAAAGGCTTTTCGGTGGCCGGTTGAATGAGCGGGGATATGAAAGCAGACGAGGCGCCGGCGGGACATGGATCTACGATGGAATAGGAATTGTCCAAGACTATTCAGAAATGTCAGCATATTAGGCGGGAATTGGTGTGTTTCCGCAAGAAAAAGGAAATAACTAGGTGACAATAGTGACGGAAGTGACGGAAGTGACCCTGGAACCCATATAAGCATATAGAGATATGGTTTCTATATGTGCTATATAGAAACTAACGTAACTTCCGTAACTT
>NZ_JBHGXH010000096.1:0-69207 GCF_041936445.1 Candidatus Darwinibacter acetoxidans
CTATGTTCCAAGGCACCCCCTCGGCTTCCTCCAGACCCCACTGTTGCCAGTGGCGCCCTTGCCTGCTGGTTACCTTCCCGCTGGTTGGGCGGTAGGGTTTCTCTCAACCCATCGGCTCGGTAGACATGCCGGGCGCACCGCAAAGCAGCCCCCTGGTCAGGGAGCTGCCTTGTGTTCCAAACATCCTTTAGCGATAGAGTTCGGCATCGAAAAACCAAAGGGCGGAGCCATCGGCCCACTGCATGGCCCAGAGCAGGCGGACTTTGCCGCTGGGGTCCGGGGCCACAGCCCAGTGGGTCCCGGTTGGTCCATCCAGAAGCACAATGGCCTGCACCGCTTCACCGTTGATTTCCCCAGGGTACGAGAGGCGCCAGCTGCCCTCCACGGGGTCAGGGTCCCAGGCTTGATGCAAAAGGACGTAGGTGCCATCTGGGTTGATGGCCACCATCCCCTGGTCTTTCCCCTGCTGCACGTGCCCGCCGCCCAGGGGGGCGCTTGGAGTCCAGATCAACCAGATACCGTATAGACTCTCAAAATCCAGCAGCATGGGGTCGATCTCGCCCTGAGCTTCTCCGGGGACAGGCGGCTCTACACTTCCAGCCTCCCCCCACGGTTCCACATACTCCACTTCCGACCAAGGCTCCGTGTACTCCGGCTGCGACCACTGCTGGGTCTGCACCGGGGCACTCCAGAGATCAGCTGCCCAGACAGGGCTGGAAGCTGCACAGAGCAGGGCCAACAGGATGGTGCCTAAACGGCGCTTCATAGGAATTCTCCCTTCTGTACTGCCCGATTTGCTAAAAGTAATTCACCGCCTTAGTAATATTTTCCTGCCGATCTACCTGCCCCCAGAAAAAAAGAGAGGCGCCGCCGCGACGCCTCCCTAGAACCTCTTACTCAAATAGCCTCTTTGACCTGCTGGGCCGTTTTTTGCTGCCAGATGCTGTCGGCAACCGGCGCCCAGCGGGCCGCAGCCTCCCGGCATTTATCAGCCACAACCTCCACCGGTTCATTGTCCCGGCGCTGGGTGGAGTAGGCCTGAGCCCTGTTCACCATCTCCACCAGCTCATCGGGGTTATCCAGGAGGGGACAGGGCCTGAGCGGATTGGCGTTGAAGGGCTGCCGCTCCCGATACTGCATAAACAAAGGCGCTTTCAAGGCCTCCAGTAAAGTTGCCTCCCGGATATTGGTATCTGCGTAGTGGATGAAGGCGCAGGGTTCCACATCACCGTTGGCGTTGATATGCAGGTAATGCCGGCCCCCGGCAATGCAGCCGTTGCAGTATTCCCCGTCGTTCCAAAAATCGATGAGGAAGATATCCTTCGTGGCCCGGAACTCATGCACCCGCTCATACATGAGCTGGCGCTGCTCAGGCGTGACCAAAAGCTCCGGACGGGCATGCTGCCCAATGGGCATATAGGTGAAGTACCAGCCGAACAGGCAGCCCTTTTCGATCATGGCGTCCACGAACTCCTCGGAGGCCACTTCTTCGGTGTTTCCCGCATGGTAACAGGTGGAAAAGCCGAAGGGAGCCCCCACTTCCCGCAGGAGATCCATGGCTCGCGCGGTCTTTTCATAGACGCCAATGCCCCGGCGGAAGTCATTGGCCTCGGCAAAACCTTCCACGCTGATGGCCAGAGCCACATTGCCCACTTCCGCCAGCTGGGCGGCGAGCTCGGGGGTAACTAGAGTGGCGTTGGTAAACGAGCAGAAAACAGCATCATTGTGTTTTTCCGCCAGCTGAATAATGTCCGCGGCCCGCAGCAGCGGTTCGCCCCCTGAGTACAGATAGAAGTAGACCCCCAGTTCCTTACCCTGCTGGATGATCCCGTCCAGTTCCTCCAAACTGAGGTGCGCTCCCTTGGCGTATTCCCCCGCCCAGCACCCTTCGCAGCGCAGATTGCAGTTGGAGGTGGGATCCATCAAAATGGCCCAGGGCACGTTGCAGCCGTGTTCTTCTTCCACCGCCCGGGCGATGGGCACGCCGATCAAGGCGGCATTCAGGAAGAAGTTCATCACGATCTTCTCCGAGACCTTGGGTGCCAGCTGCCGTAGAGCCCTTTCTGTGAGCCTGCGCCAGTTGTTCTGGGGATCCGCCCACATCTCCCCCGCTTGGCGGATAATCTCCTGGTGCCAGGGCAAACGGGCAAAAGGCCTGATCAGACCGAGGAGCCTAGCGAAGTTCTCTTCGGGATTGCGTCGCACGTAGCGCAGGGATTCCCGTAAAGCAGCAGCCTGGAGACTTTGCTTGACTGACATCCAACCATCTCTCCTTCCCTGGGTTGATCTCTCCGTTCACCTAGACCAGCGCAGCAGGCCCGGGGAGCCGCTCAGTCTTCCTGAGGAGCTAGGGCAATATGCCGCGCCCCCAGGCCCTCAGCTAAAGTGGCGTAAGAGCTCAGGGCCAGCTCCTTCAAGCGCTCATCGCTGAGCAGGCTCTTTTCCTTGTAATCATCGTAGAAGGCAGCCATACTCACCAGGGGAATGATCACAAAGAAGAACTCAAAGAACACCAGATCTTCATGGTAGTTCACATCCTGGGCCGCTGCCTTCAGCGAGCTGTGCAGCGAATTCTCGGGCCCGCTGTCCAACAGCTGCATGATCCTAAACAGACTGCCCTTGTGCTTCCCTCCCTTCAGCGACTCCAACATGGCAATCCGTACCACGCGGCGATTTTCCAAGACATAATCGATGATGTCCGCGTAATACCTATTCAATTGGCGCTTGAAATATTTCAACGCCTCCCCATGGGCAAACAAGAAGCGGTCTCCGGCAATGGACAAGCGGCCGTCTTGGACCATGGCCCGAACGCAGTTGTCCACAAACTCCAGGGCAATCTGGTACACTCCGGTCATCAGCGAGTCGATGAGGCTGTCTAGGATGTCCTCCTTGTTGTGGAAATAATAGTAGATCAGGGCTTTGTTCACACCCGCGGCATCGGCGATCTCGTATACTCTAGTCCCCTCATAGCCCTTCTCGGAAAAAAGCCTGCCGGCTGCCTGCAGGATCCTGTCCTTTGCTTCTGGTTTATGCTCAGGCTTCAATACCTTCTCCTCCATCTTGACTAACCGGTTAACTAAGTCAATTTTACCACTTTCTGTTGGGCAGTGTCAAGGAATTGGCAAAAGCAGCCCCGCCTAATGAGCCCAGCTGCCGCGCTTTCCCCTCCACAAAAGAAAAACGGCCAGCCACAGCCAGCCGTTTCCCGTCTCAGTTATCTCTTTCCCGCCTATTTCCTCTCGTACTCCACTAAAACCATCTCGTAGGACACTTCGCCGTCCTCATACATGGTCAAAGATAAGGGCCAGCCCACATTGGGAGCGATCACCCATTCGGAGGTGGTGATATCCTGGCGATTGCCCTCTTCATCGGTTTCCCGGACGAACTTGCGCACCAGGTAACCCCGGACTCCAGCCACGGTCTGTTCATCCACAACCCGCACCCGGGACCCGTCGAAGAGCTGCATGTTGTTGCCCACTTCCAGTTCCAGATCCGCCGCCCACATGCCCAGGAACATAAGCTCACCAAACCACGGCCCCCCGAAGAGCATGGCCAGGCCCCCGAGTCCACCCATGAAGCTGATTGCTTCTCCCAGATCCTCGTAGCTATAGACCTGGGTTTGACCCTGGGTTACCTCCGCGTTCTCCTCGTCCAGCTTGCGGATCTCCAGGAACTGCTGCATCTTTGTCTCCACAACAACCTCTTCACCTATGTCCCAGTCCCACGCCGTGCCGTAAGTGGTCACCTCGTAGACAAACCGTTCATAGTTGTAGGGAAAGACGTTGTAGTTCCAATAATCCTGCGCCCAAGCCAATGTGCTGAAAGATAGAAGGACACAAACAGCTACGCTTACCACCATTAATTTGCGGATCATAGGTTCCGCCTCCTTGATTGGGAAGTTACTGCGATAATTATGCATCTCGCGGGAAATCCCTACACAGAAAGCTGCGGAAACGGAAAAAAATGTTGTGGGGACTAGTGGTTACAGGTAACTTCCGATAAACCGCTCCACCTTTTCCTGATAGGCCTCCCCTGCCCACTGATAGGCGGTGCCATGGGCGGCCCCTTCCACAATGAAGAGCTCCTTGGGACTCGCACAGGCTGCATACAGCCGCCGGGCCATTTCCACGGGCACGAAGGCGTCCTCGGATCCGTGGATGAACAGCACGGGCACCCGGCATTTTTGCACCTGTTTCAGGGCGGAGGCTTCCCGGAAGCTGTAGCCCGCCTTCAGTTTCGTGACCAAACTGGTGGTATCCAGCAGGGGGAAGACAGGCAGGCGGAACATGCGCCGAAACTGGTAGCCCAACTGCTCGTAGACGGAGGTGTAGCCGCAGTCTTCGATGATCGCCTTAACCTGCTCCGGCAGCCGTTCACCGCTTACCATGAGCACGGTGGCCGCGCCCATGGAAAGCCCGTGGAGCACAATCTCCGCATCTTCTCCCACCCTGGCCAACACCTCTTCGATCCACCGGAGATAGTCCAGGCGGTCGTGCCAGCCAAAGCCTATGTAATCCCCTTCGCTCTCCCCATGCCCCCGGGCATCGGGCAAAAGCACGTTGAACCCCAGCTCCTCCCGGTAAAAGCGGGCAAAGCGCCCCATGGCCTTCCCCCGGGAAGTGTAGCCGTGGGCGATGATGGCCGTTCTGGTTGTGGGCCGGGCAGCCGGGATGTAATAGGCCACAAGCTTCAAACCATCGTGGGAGCGGATCTCCCAAGTCTCATAGTCCTGCTCTTCCACCCAATGGGCGCCGGTTCCGCCGGGGGCCGCAGCAGCTTGGCTCTGGGTGGCCTGCAAATCAGGGTTGGAGCCCAAAAACGCCTTCGGTCCCCGCTTGATGGCGAAGTTGTAAAAGTGCAAGCTGGCCCCGGTTAGCCCCACCACCAGAAGCAGGAACAGGGCAGCCAAAGCAAACCCCAAAACCTTCATGAAGCAGCACCCCTTTTAGCTCAGTTCCCACCAATTTGAATACGGCGCGTGCTCCTCGATTTCCTGGTCGCGGGCGCTTCCTGTCCCAAGCCGCGCGGGTCCAAGCCTTCCTTTTTTTACCTGGCCGGCCAGACCCCTCCTACCCTAAGCTCAAGGCCGCGCCCTGCGGATGGTATGGGAGGGGGCCAGCCTAGAAAGGAGCAGTAAGGTGAAAGCGAAACTTCTAACGTTGGTATTGGCAGCACTGATCCTGACGGGGTGTTTGGGCGGAGGTCCCGGCGGCACAGCCAATGTGGGCATCTACCTAACGGAGACCGCGGGATGTTCCCTGATCAGTCTGGACTCGCCTGCCCTGGCGGATATCGCCCAGGTGTGGGTGACCGTGGATAAAGTGACCGCGCGGGTGGACGGCAGGTGGGTTACGCTCCTTCTGATGCCGCAGGACGCGGGGAAAATCAACCTCAAGGAGCTGAGGTTCCGGGAGCAGCTTCTGGGCACAGCCACCATTCCCGCGGGGCGGCTCACCGAGCTCCGCTTGGAACTGAAGGAAAACCAGGCGGGCGGGCCCCTCCACAACTACATCGTCCTCAAAGACGGGCAGACGGTGGCCCTCCAGGTCCCCAGCGGTCAGCTGAAACCGGAGCTGAACCTGTCCATTGCCCAGGGCAGCGCTCTGGAACTGGTCTTCGATGTGCATCTCCCCCACTTCGTGGAGCGGGGCACAGACGGCAGTTACATCGTCAATCCCCGCAAGGCACTGGTGCTGATCGATTCTTACCGGGACAGATTTGCCTCCATCCGGGGTGAAATCCAGCTGCCTGCGGGGATCGACAAGTTCATTGCCATCGAGATCAACCTTTTCCGGGCCAAACAGGCGGAGCCCATCTGGACCGCCTACCTCCACGACGACAGGCTGAGCTTCGAGGTAACCAGCCTGCCGGAGGGGGAATACCGCCTGGAAGCGTCCATCGAGCTTATGGGCGCGGCCTCCCTCACCCTGACCAGCGGCCCCTTCCACCTGGAAGCGGGGACCAGCAGGGCCATCACCCTCAAGGGCTGGGGGAACTAGCGGAAGGGCCTTCAGCTGCTTTGGTGCAGGGCCACAAAACCCAGCACAGCTGCGGCAAACTCATCCATCTTTTCATAGAAGGAGGCATGGCCTGCTCCCTCAATGATCAGCATGCGGGAGCCCTTGATCCTCTCTTGAATCTTTTTCATCTCCTCGAGGGGAGTGATGATATCCCGTGTGCCGGCGATGAGCAGGGTGGGCGTGGTGATGGAGTGGATCTGGTCCAGGACATCGAACTCATAGGAACTGCGGCAGAGCCGGCGCAGGGCGGCGAACCACTCGGGGGTGAGGATTTGGTTGAACATGGCCTCCCTTTCCTTCAGCCACTGCCAGTGCTGGCTGTAGAACTGATCAGAGTAGATGAAGGGCATGCTCAGCTTGAAAAACAGCTCCCCGCTGTTGGTGGTGGCGGAATACTCCCAGATATCCGCTGCCGCCTGAAGGAACTTGGTCACCTGGGCCACCGCGTTACCCAGAATCAGGGTGGCCAGGTACTCGGGATACTTGAGGGCAAAGAGCAGGGCCACCATGGCGCCGTAGGAGACACCAACCAGGTGCACCTTCTGCAGTTCCAGGTGATCAAAAAGTTCCTTGAGATCATCTACATGGATGGACAGATCATACTCCTGGGGATAGGGGCTGGAAAAACCCTGATCCCGGAAGTCCACCCGCAGAAAGCGGTGACCCCCCTTTGCGGTGAACACGGGGACAAACTCATTCCAGCTCAGGGTGTTCATCATGATCCCGTTGAGGACCACGATGGTTTCCGGGCCCTGGCCATCTAGGCTGTAATAAAGTTCAACTCCACGCAACTCCACCTTCGGCATGGCATCTACCTCCTTGTGCTTTCCCTCAGCTACACTCCAAGATACGCCCTTTTGATGTGTTCATCCTGGGAGAGCTCCTCGACGCTGCCCTCCAGGGCAATCCGGCCGTTTTCCATTACATAACCACGGTCAATCACCTTCAAACCCTGGCGGGCATTCTGCTCCGCCAGGAGAATGACCATATCGTTCTTTTTGATCTCCTTGAGCGTGTCAAACAGCTCAGTGACCAAAGAGGGCTGCAGCCCCAGGGAAGGCTCATCCAGGATGAGCAGCTTGGGTCTGCTCATGAGCGCCCTGCCGATCACCAGCATGCGCTGCTGTCCCCCGCTCATGGTGCCGGCCAGCTGTTTATCCCGCTCCTTGAGGATGGGGAAGAGCTGGTACACGTAGTCCAAAGTTTCCTCGAGCTTTTCCCGGGCATGGGGGATGTAAGCGGCGCCCAGCCGGAGGTTTTCGCGCACGGTCATGAAGGGAAAGAGCTCCCGGTTTTGGGGAACCACAACGATCCCGCCCCGGGCGATGGTGTGGGTGTCCTGACCCAGGATGGGCCGGCCGTCAAAGGTGATCTCGCCCCCTTTGGCCTTGACCAGCCCCACGATGGCGTTGATCAGCGTGGTCTTTCCCGCGCCATTGGGGCCGAAAATGCCCACAGCTTCGTTGTTACCGATACTTAGGGATAGGTCCCAGATCACCTGAATCCTCCCGTAGGCCACGGAAAGGTTTTTCACTTCCAGCATGCTACGCCTCCTTCCCCAGGTAAGCTTCGATCACCCGTTCGTTGGCGGCCACCTCTGCGTAGCTGCCCTGGGCAATGATGGTGCCGCCGTCCAGCACGATGCACCGCTCCGTGAGTTCTTTCACTACGGCCATGATGTGTTCCACCACCACGATGGTGATCTCCCGCCGCTGGAGCTGGCGGACCACGGCGATCATCTCCCTGGTCTCATCGGCATTGAGACCGGCCATCAGTTCATCCAAAAAGAGTAGGTCAGGCTGGGCAGCCAGGGCCCGGCCGATCTCCACCTTTTTCAGATCCAAAACGGTGAGATTGTCCACAGGGCGGTCGTAATGCGGCAGATCGATCAGCTCGCAGATCTCCAGGGCGGTGGCCCGGGCTTGGGCCAGGTTCTGACCCCGGCCGAACAGGGCCCCCACCATGATGTTCTCCAAGGCCGTGAAGTCCTCCAGGGGGCGCACGTTCTGGAACGTGCGGGCAATACCCAGGTGGCTGCGGGCATGGGCGGGCAGGTGGTCGACCCGCTGGCCCTTAAACAGGATCTGTCCGCCAGTGGGGGGAATAATCCCCGCCACCAAGTTGATCACCGTGGTCTTCCCTGCCCCGTTGGGGCCGATGATGCCCAGGATTTCCCCTCTGCCCACGGAGAAGCTCAGATCTTTGACTGCCAACAGCCCACCGAAACGTCTTTCTAGATTCCTAGTTTCCAAGAGCGGCACGGTCTGCACCTCCAACCCTCCCCCTTCTAGCCAGCTGCCTGGCCACAAATCTGGTTAAGCCCCGGGGCATAAACAGCACCACCAGCACGATAATCAGTCCATACACAACCAGGTGGCCGTAGGGCATGATCAGCTTCAGGTACTCGGATACCACGCCCAAAACCACCGCCCCCACCACCGGCCCGCTGGTGGAGTACACGCCTCCCACCAAGGCCATGGCCAGGGGCAGCAGCAGGAAGTTCATGGAGAAGGTGGCTTCCGGCTGCACAAAGGCGTACTGCTGGGCATAGAAGGCGCCGATCACTCCCTGGATGCTGGAGGTGAGCACGAACATAAAGAGCAGGTACTTAAAGACATCCACCCCGCTGGAACGGGCGGCGATTTCATCATTCCGGATGGCGTTGATGGCGTAATGGGTCTTGCTCCTGCTCAGCCACAGGGAAATCCCGATCACCCCCAGGGCCAGGGCGAAGACCATCCAGTAGTTCTTGGCCGCATCACCGCTAAACAGGGCTGAAGGCAGCACCATGCCGCTGGCGCCCCCGGTGAGCCTGGGGAGATTCCTGATCACCACGGCAAACACGGAAGTTAAGGCCAGGGTGGTGATGGAAAAATAGATTTTGCGCAGGCGGAGTACGGCAAAGCCCAGAAGGAAAGCCACCACGCCGGCGAACAGCCCGCCCAGCACGATGCTGAGCAGGGGGTGCACCCCCGCTTTCGCCACCAGCAGCGCGGAGGAATAGGCGCCCAGGCCAAACAGACCCGCCGTACCGTAGGAGAGCTGTCCAGTGCGGAGCATCATGTCCCAGGTCAGGCTCAGGGACATGTAGACAAAGATGGTGTTAAAAACACTGAGGAAATAAGGGCCCGCGTAGAGGGGCAAGCTCGCCGCCACAAGTATGCAGACAATGATCATCGCTTTTTTCCCCATTATCTCGCCCCCCGAAATGCTCTGGACAATATGACCAGGATCAAAACTCCAAACACCACCACATCGGACCAGCCCGCCCCGCCGGGGATGGCGTTAACGATGGCCTCCAAGATCCCCAGGGCGAGGCCCGCCAGGAGAATCCCGTTCAGGTTGCCCAAACCGGCCATGGCCGTCAGGGCGAAGGATTTCATGGTGAAGGGCGTTCCCGCGCCGGGGAAGACAGAGACCCGGGGCACCATAAAGGCGGAAACCAAGCCCACGATGGCGATGGACAGTCCGAAGACAAAGAGGTAAACAAAGCGCACGTTAATGCCCACGATGGCGGCCCCGGTGGGGTTTTGTCCCACAGCAAAGGTGGCCTGGCCCAAGCGGGTCTTCTTCAAGAAGAGCTGGAGTCCAAGCAAAACCCCCAGGGCAATGGCCAGGTACACAAACTCGTAGATGCCAAAGCGCACGCCGGCGAACCTGGTGAAGGCATAGGAGTAGGTGGTGAAAACGGCCCGGGGCTGGGTGGTGTAGATGCTTTTCAAGAGCTCACTTAAGACCAGCGCGATGCCGAAGGTGATGAGCAGCTGGCTGAGGTGCCCCGCCTTGAGCACCTGCCTCACGGTGAGCAGATACACCCCGATCCCCACCACAGCCAGGATAATGCTCACCGGAACCGCTGATGCCATGGGATCCCAGCCGTAGTTGCGGAACAAGGTGTAAGTTGCATAGAGTCCCACGGTTAAAAACTCGCCGTGGGCCAAATTGAGCACTCCCAAGATGCCCAGAATCAGTGCCAGGGGCAGCGCCACAACCGCATACAAGCTTCCCCGCTGTATGCCGTAAACCAGCGCGGTGGGCTCCCAAAACCAGATGATGATGGCTGTAACGATCAGAGCTGCGGTGTAGATGTACAGTCTCTTGGCCGATCCAGCAGCCTGCATAGCGACCCCCCCGATCTTCTAAACTGAAGAGGCACGGCCGGGCTGTCCGGCCGTGCCCGCATTTTTCTTACCGGCCAAACGGATACTTGATCTGCGCCGTGGCGTACTCAAAGGGCCAGATCACATGCTGCTCGCCATCGATGTACTGGAGAATCTTCTGGCTGGTGAAGCCCTGGTTGGAAATGACGTTGCTGGGGGAAATCTTCAGCACTGCGCCGATGGGCGACTCATATTCGATGGTGCGCAGGGCCTCAATGAGGGCTTCCTTCTCCAGGGTACCCGCGGCCTTGATGGCCTCGGCGATGAACATAATGTTGGTGTAGCCCAGGGGTGCGAAGTAGGTGGCCGGTTCATGGCCGTGCATTTCGATATAGGCGTCCCAGAAGTGCTTGGCCACCGGGCTCACTTCCTTCAGGGCCGGCGCCCACATACCGTAAAGGATCACGCCGTCCGAGAGGGGATTTTTGCCGAAGTCCGCGGGCCATCCGGGAGGTGCTCCCACGAAGAGGGGAGGCTCAAAACCGATCTCCATGGCCTGGGCCACGATGGGCACCGCATCGGCGTCATAGCCCGCCCAGATAAAGAGGTCTGGGTTGAAGGCCATGGCCTGCCGGAGCACGGCCCGGTAATCGCCGCCGCCCAACAGGGCGCTGGTGAAGGAGGCACCGGCGAAGTCTGTGAGGATCTGCGCATAGGGGCCTTCACCCTGCTTGGCCTGTTCATGCAGGGCCTGGTAGGCCAGATAAGAGTCGGTACCAAAAGCGCCTTCCTCATAGGCTAGGAAGATCCGTTTGATCTCAATTTCCGGATGGGCCTGGGCTATTTCCGTCCAGCCCTGGCCGTAGCTGGCACCCTGCTGATAGTCCCAGGGGTGGAGGTGGAAATACCAGTCGGCATCGGGACCAACCGCCAGCTCCACTTGGTGGGAAGCGGCGCCAATCCACACGGTGATCTTTTCATACTTCTTCAGGGCCGGTACCTGAGCCAGATGTACGCCGCTGGCCATGCCGCCCACAAAGAAGTCCACATTGTGCACGGTGGCCAAACGGTCAATGGCCGCGGCTCCCACTTCCGGCCGCATCTCGTCATCGATGACGATGAGTTCCACCGGGCGGCCCAACAGCCCGCCGGCTTCGTTAATCTCCTTTACCGCCAGCTCCATGGCCCTGGTGGCCTGTTCCCCGGTGATATCCCCCAGGGGATTGACCGCGCCGAAGCGAATGGGCTCAATGGCCAAAGCTGCGCTGGAGAGCGCCAGGGTTAAAACTAGGGCCAGGACAGTTAACATACTGATCCTCTTCACAGGTCATGTTCCTCCTTTAGGTATAGGTAGTTATCCACTACGGGTCAACGCTGAGCAAACGACAGATGGATCTTGGAGTTGGCTTTCCCCCCCTCTTTTTCCTTTCCTTTTCCGCATTTTAACCTCACAAAGTTACAAATGGGTTACAAACGTAAACCGACCTAGGCATTGTGAAATATTTCGTAAAGCCCTCACCAGATCTGCAGGCGATTCGCTTCCTCCCGCAGCTCCGCCCGGAAGTCAGGATGGGCGATGTTGATCATGGCCTGCACCCGATCCCGTACGGAACGGCCCTTGAGGTGGGCAACACCGTACTCAGTCACAATGTAGTCGATGTCGTTTCGGCCCAAGGTCACCTTGGCCCCCGCGGGCAGCTGGGCCACGATTGTGGAGATCTTGCCCGCCTTGGCGGTGGAGCGCAGGGCAATGATCCCTTTGCCCCCCGGTGAACGCTGCGCCCCCCGATGGGTATCCGCCTGACCGCCTGTACCGCTGTAGTGCCGGTTGCCGATGGCTTCGGAGCAGACCTGACCGGTGAGATCCACCTGGAGGGCAGTGTTGATGCTCACCATCTTGTGGTTCTGCCCCACCACGCAGGGGTCGTTCACCACATAGCCCTGCTGGAACTCCACGGCCAAATTGGTGTCGATGAAGTCGTAAAGCTTCTGGGTGCCCAGGGCAAAGGTGCCCACCATCTTCCCCTTCCAGATTGTTTTGCGCCGTCCGGTGATCACCCCCGCATTGAACAGGTCCACCATGCCGTCGGTGAACATCTCGGTGTGGACGCCCAGATCCCTTTTGTCCATGAGCGACTGGGCAATGGCGTTGGGAATGCCGCCAATCCCCAGCTGTAGGGTGGCTCCATCTTCGATCATCTCGGCGATGTACTGGCCGATAACCAGCTCTTCCTCCCCGGGCTCCACCGGCGGCAGCTGCACCAGGGGAATGGTGTTTTCCACCACATGGTCAATTTCCGAAATGTGCACCTGGGTATCCCCCAGAGTCCAGGGCAGGTTCTCGTTGATTTCCAGCACCACCAGATCAGCCTGCTCGATCATGAGCTTCTCGTAGGTGAGGCCCAGGGAAAGGGAGAAGTAGCCCCGCTTGTCCATGGGGGTTGCGGTACCCCAGAAGATATTGATCTTGTCGTTGGCCAGCTTCTTTTTCCCCGCTTCGTGCAGGTTGTTGGGGATATAGGTCACGTTGCCGTGGACATGGTTGGCCCGGTCCCCAGGCCCGTAAAACCAGGTTTCGTTGAGGAAGCGGCCGGTCATCTCCGGTTTGAAGATCTCATAGTCGCGCATGATCAAGCAGGAGACGATGGTCACATTCTCCAGCTCGTCTTTGCGGCCCGCCAGCGCCGTGAGCAGGCCCGCCGGTTCCGAGGCAGCCATGGCTGTGCAGATCTTCTGGTTGGACTGCACGAGTCTTACTGCCTCCTCCAGGCTGATCAGCTTCCGTTTGTACAGTTCCTTCACATCCACTAGTAGTCCCCCCTTTTGGCCTCAGCCGATCACGAACCCGCCATCCACACTGAGTACTGCGCCGTTCACGTAAGACGCCTCATCGGAAGCCAGGTACAGATAGGCGTAGGCCACATCCTCCGGCTCACCCAGCCTTTTCAGGGGCGTTTTTTCCTTGATGGCGCTGAGGATTTTCTCCGGCACCGTGTCCATCATCGCGGTCATGGTGTAGCCCGGGGCCACGGCGTTCACCCGGATGCCCCTGGGGGCGAGCTCCTTGGCCCAGGTCTTAGTCAGGCCGATCACGCCGAACTTGCTGGCCGCGTAGTTGCTCTGTCCCATATTCCCGTACAGTCCCACCACGGAAGTGGTGTTGATGATCACACCCCGGCCCTGATCCATCATGACCTTGGCCGCATGCTTACCGCAGTTGAAGACGCCTTTCAGGTTCACATCGATCACCAGATCCCAGGCCTCTTCGCTCATCTTCACCAGCCAGCCGTCCCGGTGGATGCCCGCGTTGTTGATCAGCACGTCGATGCGCCCGAAGGCCTCCAGGGTGCGTTCCATAAGCCGCTGTGCGCTGGCCTCTTCCGCTACGTTGACCTCCACGAAGATCGCTTCCGCTCCGCCTTCCCTGAGCTCTTGAACCAGCCGCTCACCGTCCTGGCGGTTGATATCTGCCGCCACGATTTTCGCCCCTTCCCGGGCGAAAATGCGGGCTGTGGCGGCGCCAATGCCGTTGGCCGCCCCGGTGATGATCACAACCTTGTCCTGCACTCTCATTCTCGCAACCTCCCTCGATTTTCCTTAACCCCACCTGATCACGTTGGCCGCCCAGGCATAGCCGATGCCCGCGGCGATCATGGCGATCACTGTGCCGTCCTTGATTTTGCCCTGCTCCAGCCCCAGATGGAGGGACAGGATTTGATCCACCTGGCCGAGATGGCCGAAATCACTCAAGTAGGTGGTCTGCTCTTCCCTCAGTCCCAAGGTTTCCAGCATATACAGGTGCATGGAGCGCTTGAAATGCAACACCGCCAAGTAGCCCAGTTCCTCCTTGCTCAGCCCCGCCTTTTCAAAGGCCCGGTCAATGCAGTGGAACCAGTTGGGCATGGAAACCTCATTGAGGCGGTTTTTCATGAATTCCACATCGAAGATCTGCAGGGACTTATAGGCAACATCCACATTTTCCCTGGTAATGGGGTGTTCTGTCCCGCCGTATTTCACCCCCACCGTCCTGGCCAGGGACCCATCGGACATGATATGGGTGCCCAGGAGCAGATTACGGCCGTAACCCCTACGCAGGATCAGGGCCCCGCCACCCGCCCCCAGGTTGTACATCATGGACATGGCCGGATCGGTGTAATCCACGAAATCTCCGTTGCGGTAACCGCCCACAACCATGACGGTTTCGATCTCTTCATCCGCCGTCATCATGTCCTTGGCCATTTTCATGGCCGCCACGGTGCTGCAGCACCTCTGCTGCACATCGATGGCCCAGGCGTTTACCGCGCCGATCTGCTCCTGGATGTAGATCCCGCTAGTGGTGAGGGGATACTCCTTCCACTCTTCCCCCACACAGAGGATGAGGTCGATCTCCCGAGGGTCAACACCGGTCCTTTCCAGGGCATCTAGGGCGGCCTTAACCCCCATCTCCTGGGTCCCATCGCCCGGGCCGGGAATGTGCTTTTGATTGATCCCCAGCTTTTCCCGGACAGCTTCCTCGGTCCAGCGGCCGTTGGTGGCCTCGGCGATTTCCCTGGCGGTCATCACCTGCTCCGGCAGGTAGATCCCTGTTCCGACGATGCCGACGTCAATCTCTCTGGGCATGGCGAACCTCCTTTGCTTTGCGCTTTTGCCCACACTATAACTAGGGGAAGTTCCATTTCAGTTACAAATCGGTAACCCAAACTACGCAAAAAACAAAAAATGGGCTGCGCGCGGTGGGTCAGCCCGGTTGGCGGAAGGTTTATAAAACCCTTCCTAGAAATAAGTAAATAACTTTAGTTAACGGGGGGTGACTGCCTTGGGCGAGTATACAGTCAGAACCAAGTTCTTACCGCCGGGCTCCAGCGCACGGCACTGGAAAAAGGCTGCTCTGTGGGAAAAGTACCGGCTCTGTGCCCAGTATCCCCTCACGGTGGTGAAGGCAGGCCCCGGCTTTGGCAAAAGCACGACTCTGGCCGCCTTTTTCCAGGAGCGCGGCCAGTACTTCTGGTACAACGTGGACGAGCTGGATGCGGATCCCGCGGTGTTTTTCACCAACCTGTTCCACGCTGTGCGTCTGAAACACCCCAGTCTAGTGGAGGGCGCCCTGGCCGCCTTGGCGGATGGGCCTGGCAGCAGCGGGGACTATTTGCGGGCCCTCAACCTGTTCATCAACTCAGCGGCCAACCTCGAGGAAGATGCCTACCTAATTGTGGATGACTTCCACCTGGTGGCGGCCAACAGCCAGATCCTGGAGCTCATGAGCCACCTGGTGAGGCTGCTGCCTCCCCGGCTCCACCTCATTTTGGCCACACGGGAAAAGCTGGGCTTTCGGGAGTGGGCCAGTTGGCGGCTGAAGCGGCTGGTTTTGGTCATCGATGAACAGGATTTGATGCTCACCAGCGGGGAGATCGCGGATTTCTTTGCGGATCAGTATGGGCTCGCCATCTCCCCCGGGGAAGCGGAGAAGGCGGCCCGGGAAACGGAGGGCTGGATCATCGCCCTGGATCTTTTGGGCCAGGGCCTGACCCAAGGAGCTGAGCTGGATGAGGTGCTCCGGGTGGAAGCCCCCTCCCTGGAACTGCTCTTTGAGTACCTGGCCTTTGAGGTGCTGGAAAATCAAAGCCCGGAGGTTCAGGAGTTTCTGCTGCAGACCGCCGTTTTGAAAAACCTGAAGGTCGATATCTGCAACAAGCTCCTGGGCCGCCAGGACAGCCAAGAGATCCTCAGCGGCCTGCACCAGAAGGGCCTGTTTGTCTTTATGCTGGCCCCGGATCTCTACCGCTACCACCATCTGGTGCGGGAATTCCTCCACAAACAGGGTAGGAGTAGATACGATTACCAGCAGCTGCATCGGCGCGCGGCGGAAATCTGCACCGCCGTGCAGGAAACGGACCTGGCCATCTTCCACCTGCTCAAGGCGGAAGACTTCCAGGGCGCGGCAGCTGTGCTCATCTCCTGCGGGGAGGAAATGCTGCGCCTGGCCAGATTTGACTCCCTCCACGCTTACCTGAAGGAACTGCCGGAAGCTGTTTTCGCAAGCTATCCCCAGCTCTATCTCTACCTGGGGGAAGTGCTGCGCCTGAAGAGCATGTTCAAGGAGGCTCTGCAGGTTCTGCACCGGGCCCGGGAGATCTTCTTGCAGCGCCAAGATCTTCTGCAGCTCAGCCACACTTCCCAGAGAATCGCCCAGGTCTACCTGGATACGGTCCAGCCCGTGCTGGCCGCCGACTACCTGCAGGAGGCTTTGAAATACCGGGATAAGGAAAACCGCTGGGAAGAGGCGAGCATCCTCAAGCTCATGGCGGAAAACAAGGCCAACCAGGGGCTTTTGGACCAGGCCATGGCCCTGCAGAAGCGGGCTCAGGAACTGGACCGCCAGGAAGTCTATGACAGCAATATCCGGGCCCGGGTGCTGCTGCGCACAGGCCGCCTCGCGGAGGCTATTGACCTTTTGGAAAGAAAACTGGCCGCGGAACAGCAGCGGGCCATGAGCCCCCGGGCTCACCGGGAAACGGTGTTAATTCTGTCCCTGGCCCACAGCCTGCGGGGCGAGGTGGAGCGGGCCTGGGCCTACGCCAGCCAAGGGGTGGAACTGGGCAGGCAGTACGACTCTCCCTTTATCGTGGCCGTGGCCCACATGCGCTTGGGGCACAGCCTGCAGCTGATGGATCCACCGAAGGTGGAAGAAGCCAGAAGGGCTTATCAGGCCTCGTTAGAGATCGTGGATGAACTGGAGGTGGCCCGAGGCCGGGCGGAACCCCTGATGGGCCTGTCCCTTTTGGAGGCCTTTTTTGGCGATTCCAACCTGGGCCTGCACCTCGGGCGGGAGGCCTTGGAGATTCTGCAGCTCTCGGGGGATCAGTGGCTCAGCGGCATGGTCCGCATCGGTCTGGGCATCAACCACTACTTCCTGGCCCAGTGGGAAGCGGCAGCCCAAGAACTGCGCACGGCGGCGGCGGACTTCGCCAGCTGCCAGGATGATTACTGTCTGCTCGCGGCCAAGCTCTGGCTGGCCCTGGTCTATTTCCAAAGCCAGCAGAAGGAAAGGTATGCAGAGCTCTTGGAGCAGATCTTCCGCACCAAGCTGGACAAAGAGGCGCAGATCCTGCTCAAGGTACCCTCCCTGCTTGGCTTTCGAGATCGCAACATGGTGGCTCCCCTCCTTTTGGATGCGAGCCAGAAGCTCAAGGACAATCTCCTTCTCCAGGGCCTTTTGGCCGAGCACGGCTTGGCGGGGCTGGAATACCACCCCGGCTACACCCTCAAGGTGCAGACCCTGGGCAACCTCCGGCTCTGGCGGGGCAAGGAAGAAATCGGCAGCAAGGAGTGGCAGCGGGAAAAGGCGCTGGAGCTTTTCCTCCTCCTCTTCCTGAATCGGGGGAAGTACCTGCCCAGGGAGATCATCTTCGATACCCTCTGGCCCGAGGACGATCTGGAAACGGCTGCCCGCAATTTCAAGGTGTCCCTCAATGCGGTGCGCAAAGCGCTGGAACCGGACCGCACCGCGCAGCAGACCTCCTTTTATATCCTCAGGAGCCGCTCCAACTATGGGTTCAACCCCCAGGCCAGCTATGTCCTGGACGCCGAGGAACTGGAGCGCCTGATCAGGCTGGGCGACAGCGCAGCTCATCCCCACCACCAGGCGGAACTCTATCGGGAAGCGATCAAGCTTTACCGGGGGGATTTCCTGGAGGATCTGCCCTACCTGGAGTGGGTGGCGGACGAGCGGGAAAGGCTGCGCAGCCTGTTTTTGGACACCGCGGACAAACTGGCCAGGTACCTTTACGAGCGGGAGGAAAACGAAGAAGCCCTGAAGCTCACCGAACTACTCCTGCAGCACGATCCCTGCTGGGAACCGGCCTACCTGCTGCAGATGAAAATCTACGCCCGCACCAACAGGCCTTTTCTGGCGGTCAAGGTCTACCAGCGCTGCTGCGCAGTCTTGGACCGGGAACTCAATGTGACCCCCATGCCGGCCATCGAAAGGTTCTATCAAAAACTTACTTCCAAAATGTAACTGGTTTGTAACGCCCCTTCGTTAAGATTTGAACAAACTCACGAAGGGGTGTTGTGCATGGCTGTGTATGTGGTTGGAACCTATCATTCCATAGTGGGACGTCTAGAGGAAAGCGTCTATGATCTGCTCATTCAGGCAGGTAGAGGCGCCCTGGCAGATGCCGGCGTGGAAGCCCGGGACATCGACGGCATCTGGGTTGGCAACTTCAGCGGGGGCGGCTTCAACTCCCAGGAACACCTGGCCCCCTGCGCCGTGGAGATCCATCCCGATTTGCGGTTCAAGCCGGCAACCCGGGTGGAAAATGCCTGTGCTTCAGGCTCCGCAGCCATCGCCGCGGCCAAACAGGCTATTGAAGCCGGCGCCGCTGAACTGGCCCTGGTGATCGGTGTGGAGAAAATGACCAGCTTAAACACTTCCGGGGTCACTCAGGTTCTGGCCATGGCTTCCCACTGGCCGGAGGAAGGCGCCCAGGGCATGACCTTCCCCGGGCTCTTTGCCGAGTTCGCCAAGGGTTACCAGGAGCAGTATCAGATTTCCCCCGAAGAGCTCCGGGTGCTCCTGGCCAAAGTGGCCGCCAAAAACCACCGCAACGCCGCGGCCAATCCCCTGGCCCAGATGCCCTGGGAGTGCACCTATGAAGATATTCTAAACCGGCCGGAGGAAAAGAACCCCATCGTGGCCGCTCCCCTGCGGCTCTTCGACTGCTCCTTGATTTCCGACGGCGCCGCAGCCCTGGTTCTGGCCTCGGAGGATAAAGCCAAGGAGCTCCAAAATGAGCTGGTGGAACTGAAGGCCCTGGCCCATACCACCGACTACCTGCCCCTGAGCAAGCGCTCCAAGGCGGAGTTCACCGCGGGGCGCAGAGCCATCCACAGGGCCTATGAGCTGGCGGGGATCACCGTGGACGATCTGGACTTCGCGGAGGTGCACGACTGCTTCACCATCGCCGAAGTGCTGGCTTACGAGGCCATGGGCTTAACGCCCCCGGGCCGGGGTGCCCAGGCCATCGAGGAAGGCTGGGTGGAAGTTGGGGCAAGGCTGCCGGTAAACGCCTCCGGGGGCCTCAAGGCCAAGGGACATCCTGTAGGGGCAACGGGGGTGTCCATGGCGGTCTTGGCCGTGAGGCAGCTTTTGGGTAGGGCCATCGGCCACCAGATTCCCGGGGCGGAAATCGGCCTCACCTACAACATCGGCGGCAGTGCCGTGAGCAACTACGCCCTCATTTTCCAGCGCATCAGGTAAGACAGTACTCAGGGAAGATGCGACCCCGCCCTCTGCGGCGGGGTTCACCATTATTTAGCCAAAACCCCGCTCCCTGGCCTTGAACGTTTCCCTTATTCGTGGTATTATTTATAGTGAATACATTTTCATGCGTATATTCTTTCTTACACATAAATAAAGGAGGCGTTCCATGGATATCCGGGAATTCCAGAACCATCTGTGGCAGCTGTTCCGGGCCATCGGTCAGGGGCTGGACGGGCCCCTGGGAACCATTGTGCAGGCCCACGGGATCACCATGACCCAGCTGCGCATCCTCATGGAAGTGGACCACCGCAGTGAGATGACCGTGGGGGAACTGAGCCAGGCCCTGGGTTCAGCGCCGGCCAACTCATCCGCTATGTGCAAGACTCTGGAGAAAAAAGGCTTGGTGAGCCGGGACCGCAGCCCAGAGGATGAACGCATTGTGCTCATCACCTTGACACCTGAGGGCAAACGGGTGCTGCATCTGATCGAAGAGGATCTGAGCAGCAAGTTCGACCCCGTGCTGGAAGGTTATTCCCCCGGGGAATTTGAGCAGATTATCAGCGGTATGGAAAAGCTGAAAGAAGTGGTCACCAGCCTTCAGCAGGCTTTCCAGAACAGTCCAGGGAGGAGGTAGCCCATGCCTGACAGGGATAAAACCCCCAAAAAGCCATTGATCTTTTACTATCTCATCTCTATCGTTATCCTCTTCATCATCAACGCCGTGGTGCTCCCCTCGTTCCTCCGCCGCCAGCTCACGGAGGTTGATTACAGCACCTTCCTCCAGGCCTTGGAAGAAAACCGGGTGCTGGAGGTGGAAATGAGCGCTGATGGCCAGGAGCTGGCCTACGTGGCCTTGGACGCACGCGGCCAGCGCCAAACCTACGTAACTGTGGTCATGCCTGATCCGGACCTTTTGAGCCGGCTGCGGGCCAGCGAAAACAACATCCGCTTTTCCCGGGTCAAGCCCACCCAGCCCAATCCCATCCTCACGTACCTTTTCAGCCTGATCGTGCCCATGTTGATCATCTTGGGTTTAGGCCGGCTCTTCTCCCGGCAGCTCCAGACCAGGATGGGGAATATCATGGCCTTTGGCAAGAGCAATGCCCGGGTCTATGTGAAGGCCCAGACCGGCAAAACCTTTGCCGATGTGGCGGGCCAGGATGAGGCCAAGGAAGCGCTCATGGAGATCGTGGACTTCCTCCATGATCCGGAGAAATACACCCGCATCGGGGCCTCCCTGCCGAAAGGGGCACTGCTGGTGGGCCCGCCGGGCACCGGTAAAACGCTGCTGGCCCAGGCGGTGGCCGGCGAAGCTCAGGTACCCTTTTTCTCCATTTCCGGCTCGGAGTTCGTGGAGATGTTTGTGGGACTGGGGGCCGCCAAAGTGCGGGATCTCTTTAAGCAGGCGGAAGAGAAGGCCCCCTGCATAGTGTTCATCGACGAGATCGACACCATCGGCAAAAAGCGGGGTGAGGGCGGCCTTGCCGGTAACGACGAGCGGGAGCAGACCCTCAACCAGCTCCTCACGGAAATGGACGGCTTCGACTCCCGCAAAGGGGTGGTCCTTTTGGCCGCGACCAACCGCCCCGAATCCCTTGACCCCGCCCTCTTGCGCCCGGGCCGCTTCGACCGGCGGATTCCCGTGGAACTGCCTGACCTGGCGGGACGTACAGCCATCCTCAAGGTCCATGCGGCCAAAGTGGCCATGGAACCAGGCGTGGACCTGGAGGCCATCGCCCGGGCCACCGCGGGTGCCTCGGGGGCAGATCTGGCCAATATTATCAACGAAGCGGCCCTGCGGGCTGTCCGGCTGGGCAGAAGCCGGGTAACCCAGGAGGACCTGGAGGAAAGCGTGGAAGTGGTCATCGCCGGCTACGAAAAGAAAAACGCCACCATTTCCCCCAAGGAAAAGGAGATCATCGCCTACCACGAAATCGGGCATGCTTTGGTGGCGGCCAAACAGACCAACTCTCCGCCGGTGCACAAGATCACCATCATCCCCCGCACTTCAGGTGCTTTGGGGTACACCATGCAGGTGGAAGAGGATGACCGCTACCTTTTGACCAAGGAAGAGGCCATGGCCCGCCTGGCCACCTTAACCGGCGGACGGGCCGCGGAAGAGCTGGTGTTCAACACAGCCACCACCGGTGCCGCCAACGACATCGAAAAGGCCACCCGGCTGGCCAGGGCCATGGTCACCCGCTACGGCATGAGCGAGCAGTTCGGCATGGTGGCCCTGGAGACGGTGACCAACCCCTACCTGGGCGGCGATGCGGTGCCCACCTGCTCCTCGGAAACGGCCGCGGCCGTGGACAAGGCCGTGATGGAGCTGATCAACAAAGCCCATGAGCGGGCGGTGAACATCCTCAAGGACAACATGGACAAACTGCACGAGCTGGCCCGCCACCTCCTGGCCAAGGAGACCATCACCGGCGAGGAGTTCATGCAGATCCTAGGCACCTAACAGCCAAAGGGGAATGG
This sequence comes from Candidatus Darwinibacter acetoxidans, assembly GCF_041936445.1. Classification (NCBI taxonomy): domain Bacteria; kingdom Bacillati; phylum Bacillota; class Clostridia; order Candidatus Darwinibacteriales; family Candidatus Darwinibacteriaceae; genus Candidatus Darwinibacter; species Candidatus Darwinibacter acetoxidans. Next base: position 21,864 of record NZ_JBHGXH010000096.1, read on the forward strand.
GCCTTCTTTGCCCATTCCCCTTTGCATTTTCCTGATCAAACAGCCGCTTTGCCTACTTCACCGGGATGTAATAGTCCAGAATCAGCTCGCCGTTTGCGTCGGGCTCGGTGTAGCGGGGGCAGTTGTAGAGCTCCATGGACCAGCCGGCGGCTTGGTCGTACTCATAACCTTTCCCCAAGAGGGCCTCCATGGTCACGGTGTGGGCAGCAAAGAGCACTTCAGCTTCTTGGCCCTTGATCCAGGCCACCGCCGCCCGGCCTGCGGGAAGTATGCGGCCTTCGAAGCCCTCTGGCACGGGCACCTCGGGTTTCATCAGCATCCCGCAGATATAGGTGAAGCTTTCCTCTCCCCAGTCCCCGATCCAACCCACATAGTCCTCCGCCACGTGATACTCCCGCAGCGTCTCCAGGGTGGCAAAGGTTCCGTCGTTAAAGCACTGGTGCCAGAGGGCAGGTATGGGATTGCTCTCCATCTCCTTGGGCACCTGTATGGCCTTTCCCACCACGCACAGCTGGGGCAAATCCTTCACCTCAAAATGTACTAGCCTGGGCACTGTCCATCGCCCCTTTCCCATTTTTACCCAATGCTTCGCCAGTGCACTCCCCGTTCCTGCCACCGCTTAAGCCGCGGGGAAAACAAAACTTAGGCGGCATAAAGCGGCCAGCCTTACTGCAGCCTGGTGCCGCACTGACTGCAGTATTTGGCACTTGTGGGAGCGGGGCTGCCGCACTCGGGACAGCTCAGGCGCTCGCCGCGCACCAGCCGCCGCAGCCAGCCGGCGATGCTCTCCGAATGGCCCACCAGGGTAAGACCCAGACCGATTTTCACCAGGTAACTGCCGATACCAAGCAGCACTATACCCACCGCCGCCCCTTCAAAGGACACCAAGCGCCTCAAGGCAGGACTCCTCCAGGGCATGATGAAGGGATCGTCCATACCAACGGCGAAAAAACCCCGCAGGAACAGCAGCAAACCGACTATGGCGCAAACGCCGCCGAGGATCAAAAGCGCAATGCCTCCTCTGGCGAGCTTCCTGGACATGCCATCACCCTCCTCCCTTGCATCATACGCTGTGGCCCGCTGAAGACATACCCCGGCGGAGGGAGCAAGCGCCCCGCGGCGAGCTGTCGAGATCTGCCAATCACATTAAAGGAGGCGTCTTCGTGCTGGAGCAGCTGCTTTTTGCTTCCCTCCACAACCTGCATCTTTTGGAGAAAACGGATAAAGCCACCGTCGTTTCCGATCTGATGGGGCTGCAGGCCCAGTTTGCCAATAATCCCAAGTACGCCCTGCAGATCAGGGCCGCAGACTATGATGAAGAAACCTGGGGCGAAGGGCTGGTCAAAACCTGGACCTTCCGGGGTACACTCCACGCCGTGCGCCGGGAAGAGCTGGGACTTTACCTCTCGGCCGTTGGCGTGAAGGAGACCTGGGATGACCGTTGGGACCTGGATCCTGCCCTCAAACCCCATTGGGCGGAGCAGCTGTGCAGCTGGATCGCTGCAGGTATCACCCAAAGGAGCGCCCTCAAAGAGCAGGCCCGGGCGAGCGGCATGGAGCCGGAGGTGCTGAAGAAGGTCTTCCACGGCTGGGGCGGACTGCTGCGGGATATGTGCAGCCGCGGCATGATCGCCTACGCCCCGGGCACGGGGAAAGAGTTTGTCCCCTGCTTTGACGTGGAGTTTATGGATCGGCGGACCGCCCGGCAGGAAGTGATCCGTCGCTATTTCCAAACCTTCGGCCCGGCCACCTTCACCGACTGCGCCTATTTCACCGGCTTCCGCCAGCGGGAAGTGGCGGAGCTTGTGGAACAAGCCGGCCTGCCCCTGAGAAGCATCACCCACCAAGGCCGGGAGTACTATTACCTCAATCAGCTGCCCAGCACCGGCCAGATCCCCGACTGCCTCTTTCTGGCGGGCTTTGATCAGCTGATCTTGGGCTACAGGGAGCGCAGTCGCTTCCTGGACGAGGAAGACAAGACCAAGGTTACCACCAACACCGGCATCGTCTTCCCCACCATCCTGCTCCGGGGCAGGCTCAGGGCCAGGTGGAAAAAGGAACGGAGGCGGCTTGTGATCACCCCCTTCCGCCCCCTCACCAAAAAAGACGAGGAGCTCATCGCAGGAAAAGCAGGGGAAATCTTCGGCCCTGAGCTGCAGACTGTGGTCTTTGCCCCGCCCCTTAGCTAGGACTCCGCCTACGGGACGGAGTTAGCACCTCCTTCCTTTTCGCCGCACAATTTCGCCGCCGGCTGGTCAACACCCTCCCCCACCAACTTGCAGCAGAACTGTCTAGAGCTTGCTGAGGTCCTGGCTGAAGCGGCGCGCCAGCTCGGCGGGCCACTCCGTAAGGGGTGCCAGGCGACCTAAGAAAAAGCGCAGCGTCTTGGGCTCATCCACAAAGCGCAGCCCGCCAATGAGCCGGCGGTTTTGGTAAAGCCAGGTGATCCTATCCACAGCGCAGCTGAGCTGGGAGAGGCTGTACACCCTGCGGGGGACAGCTAGGCGGAGGAGCTCTAGGTCAGCCAGGACTTCCCTCCCCTGGGCATCCCTGGCTTCGGACAGGGTGCCCCGCTCCATACCCCTGATGCCGCTTACCAAGTACAAAGCGGCGGCAAGGGCCCCAGCTGGGTATTGCTCCTGGGGCAGGTGGTCCAGAAACTCCCGGGCGTTGAGGTGGCAGCCCAGCCCGCCGGGGGGAGTGACCACAGGAACACCCCGCTTCTCCAGCTCCCGAACCATGTAGGCAGTGAACTGGGGTCCCTGGCTGATCATATCTTCGTCCATGGTTTCCTCCAGCCCCACCGCGATGGCTTCCATCTCCCGCACAGACATCCCGCCATAGGTGAGAAACCCTTCGTAAAGCGGCAGAAGTTCCCGGAGCCGCCCATAGAGTTCTTCGCTGTTAGTGCAGATCCCGCCTCCCCGGGCGCAGCCGAGCTTTCTGGCGGAGAAGTAGATCACGTCCACAAGTTCCGCAACACGGCGGGTGATTTCCCGTATACTCAGCTTTTGGCAAGCCGCTTCCCGCTCCTTGATGAAGTGCAGATTGTCCGCCAAAAGGCTGGCATCCAGCACCAGCAAGAGACCGTGCCTTTGGCAGATTTCCCTCACCGCAGCTAGGTTGGCCAGGGAAAAGGGCTGGCCGCCGATGAGGTTGGTACCTGCCTCCATGCGTACAAAAGCGATCTTCTCCGCTCCGTACCTCTGGATGAGAGCTTCCAGCCTTTCCTCATCCATGTTCCCCTTAAAGGGGTGAACACTTGTGGTCTCAAGGGCTTCCGGGATGTAAGCTTCCAGCATTTCCCCGCCCTGGAGCACCACATGGGCCTTGGTGGTGGTGAAATGGTAGTTGGTCACAACAACAGTGCCCGGCCGCACCAGCACTTTAGCCAGCAGATGCTCGCAGGCCCTGCCCTGGTGGGCGGGGAGGAAATAGCGGGTGCCGAAGATTTCCTGACATTTCTGTTCCAAACGGGTAAACGTCTGGGAACCTGCGTAGCTGTCGTCCGCGACCAACATGGCGGCCTGCTGCCCGTCGCTCATGGCGTTCACTCCGCTGTCCGTGAGCATATCCAGGAACACATCCTTGTTCTGCAGGAGAAAGGTGTTGTAACCTGCTTCCTCCAGGGCCTCCAGGCGCCTTTCCACCGGCACCAGCTGGATCTTCTGCACAATCTTGGCCTTGTGCATTTCCATGGGGATCTGCTCACCGCTGAACAACTTGATTTTGGTCATGTCCACCGCTCCTTCTCTTTTGTTTTTCTAACAAAAAAAGCCGTCCCCAACAGGACGACTTTCAGCCGCGGTACCACCTGAATTAATCTGCACGCAGATTCCCTCTAGGGAGCCATCACTCCCGCAACCGTTAACGCCGGTCTACGGTCCGATCTACTGCTAGTTCAATCGGCGACTCCAGGGTGTAACTTCGGCCTCAAGCGATTACTGGGTCGCACCACCCCCCAGCTCTCTGGAAATCCCTCTTGAAACCTACTTAGTCCCCTTCATGATCTTTCCGCGTTTTGGAATTTGCATACAGTATACGCCTGGAACTGGTCCCTGTCAACCACCTAGATGCTGCCGCGCTCCCCATTTGGAACTGGGGTACGGTGCCCGGGGAGGCTCTTCCACATATACTGTACAAAACTTGGAGACAGGAGGGATCAGCCTGAACAGCTTTGAGTTCACCCCGGCTCAAGAGGTGATCTCCACCCAAACCCATGTCCATGAAATCCAGGGCAGCACCACGATCTTCACCGACATTCCCCACAACCACCGCTTCGCGGGCCTGACCGGCCAGGTCATACCCATCGCCAACAACGATCACATCCACGCCTTTGAGGTGAGCACCGACTTCACCGAAATCCACCTGCATGGGATGGGAGGGTTCACCGGACCGTCCATCCCCGTGGGAAACGGCAGGCACATCCATTTCGCCAGCGGGATCACCACCCTCAACCGGGGCCACATCCATGAGTTCTTCTTTGCCACCCTCATTGACGATCCCCTGCGGCGTTAAAGCACGAAAAAATCCCGGGCAGTGCTCTGCTTGGGATTTTTCCCGTTCGGCCTGGTGCCAATCCCCAGTTTCACTCAAGGTTATGGAAGGAGTTCCCTCTCCCCTAGTGGAATATTTAGCATAACTAACGATTTTCTTACCCAGGTCGCTGGGGAAATTTGTCAAGAAAGGACGGACCACGGCTTATGGGACAACGCTTTGAGGGAACAGCATTCCGTTATGTGGCCGGTGCGCTGCTGATCATCGCGCTGCTCGCCAGCGGCTACTTGTTGGGCGTGACGCAGTTCAAACCTCCAGAACCGGAGCCAGCCCTGGCCGAAACCCAGGAGTGGCACAGGTTGATGGAAGTAGTCCAGTCCATGGATGGAACCATGGCGGCCCTAACTGAACAGGTGGACCAACTCCATGTGGACGTCGCTGACCTGCAGGAACGCCTTGCTGAGCAGGGAACCGCCGTGGAAGCCCTTTCCGGCACCTTTCTCACCTTTTCCAGCGAGATGACCGGGCAGGTGGAAGCTACCACAGCCCAGCTGCAAGTCCTGGTCGCCGCGGCGGAAAGCGGCGAGCTGGAAGCACTGCTGACGGCGGTGGAGACCACCGATCAGTCGGTGGCGGATCTGGCTCAGCAGGTGGCCCAGCTCCAGCAGGAGCTAGCAGCCCTGCAGAGCACCACGGCGGAACAGAACACGGAGGTGCAAAGCCTAGCCGCTGCCCTGGAGACGCTTTCCAGCCAGGTGGCTGAGCACGCCAAGGAGGCCGCTCAACAGCTGCAGGTCCTCACGGCGGCAGCGGAAAGGGATGAGCTGGAGCCAGTTCTAAATGCGGTGGAGTCCCTGGATACCAGCATCGCCGGGCTAGGGGAGCAGCTGGCTAAGCTCCAAGTGGAACTGGAAGCCCTCCAGAGCCGCAGCGCTGAACAGGACCGTGACATGGAGGCCCTGGCCACTTCCTTGAGTGCGCTATCCGTGGAAGTAACCGGACAAGCGGAAAACACCCAAGCCAAGCTGCAGGAGCTGGCGGCGGCCGTGGAAAGCACAGGCAGCCAACTGCAGACCCTGGCAGCTTCAATGGATAGCACTGAGCAGGACGCTGTGCTCACAACCCTTGAGTCCCTCGATGCATCCGTGGCAGGTCTTAGTGCAGGCTTGGCCCAGCTCCAAGAGGAGTTAACTGGCCTGAAGACCTCCAGCACCCAGCAGAGCCAAGAAGTGCAGACCTTAGCCGTGGCTGTTAGCACCCTCGCTCAGCAGGTGGCTGAGGAGGCCCAAAGCACTACCGCCCGCCTGGAGACCCTGGAAGCTGTTTCCGCAGGCGCAGAACTGCAGTCCCTGGTCACAGAGCTGCGTTCCATAGATCGGTCCCTGGCCAACCTGGCCGAGCAGGTGACCCAGCTCCACTTGGAGCTGGCCAGTCTCCAGACCGCCAGCAGCCAGCAGGGGCAGGAGGTGCAGTCCCTCGCCGCGGCCCTGGCCACCTTGGCAGATGATCTGGCCGAGCAGAGGGAATCCACAGCGGCCCAGCTGCAGGCCCTCACCGAAGCGGTGGCAGTGCAGGCTGTCGCTCCCGCCAAGGGCTTTGGGGACGCGATGAGCGAACACGAGGCCGAAGAGCGGCCGGAGGCACCCCAAGCCCCCGCAGTGAGCCTGGAAGTGGCTGGAGATCTGCCGGTCCTATCTGCCCTTGCTGAAGAGCTGATCAAGAAAAACCAGGCCATGATCTTGACCATCAAGCCCCGGGACACCATTTGGGGCATCGCCAATCGCTTTCAATCGCCCCCTAGCGAGAAGTTCATCAACCAGATCATCGAACTCAACCAGGTGGATCCCTACAGGCTGAGAATCGGCCAAGACCTGCTGATTCCTCTGAACGAGGAGATCTTTAGACTGGTGGAAGTGGAGTGATGGGCATGGCGAACCCCGAGCCAACCAGGCCTAAGCTATTTAGTTTTGAGGCCCTTGTCGTTTTCTTCTCCCTCTTCGTCCTGGCCCTGTCCCTGCTGGTGGTGTCCATCCGCCTGCTTCAGCAGCCCGTGGAAGGCATGCACCCCAGCGCTTTGCTGGTCCTGTCCATAGTGGGGATGATCGGAAGTCTCGCGGGGATGCTGGTAAGTGCCCGGGGGCGCAGCCAGGAGCTTCCTCCGCCGCCGGTGGAGGTGAGTCCGCCGCCCGCGGCTGCTCCAGAGGCAGGGGAAGTTCAGGAACCCAACGTGGCCAAGGTGCGCCTGGGCAAGTACATGCAGACCCTGGAGGAGCAGGTCCAGAGCCTGCGCAAGGAAAGGGATACCTACGCCAAGGGGAACGCGCAGTTCAGGGAAGAGATCACCGAGTGGCGGCAACGCAGCCTGGAGATGCTGCGCTTCCTGGACAAACAGCGCCAAAGCGCAGCCCCAGAAGATCAGGGGCAGCTTGAGGCCATCTTGAGCGCCAAAAAGCACTTCGCCCAGCTGGTGGCTCCCTTGGGCATAGGCCTCATTGAACCTGAGCCGGGGGATCGTTTCGACGGGAAACTGCACCAGGCAGATAACCTAGAGGAACCCCCCACCGCAGAGCTGATCATCGTGGAATGCCTGGAGTGTGGCTACACCCTCAACGGACAGGTGCAGATACCAGCCAAGGTAACTGTGGCGGCGGCCGAATAGGCGCCGCTTTTTTTATCCCTTCAGGGCGCCAGCCAGAAGCCCCCGGACAAAATAACGCCCCAGCAGAACATAGACGATGGTGGTGGGCAGGGCCGCCAGGACCGAGCCCGCCATGGGCAGATTCCAGGAAACCGCCTGACCCCCGGCGAGATTGGCCAGGGCCACGGTGATGGGCTGGGAACTGGGCTTGGTCAAGGTGACTGCGAAGAGGAATTCGTTCCAGATCTGGGTGAACTGCCAGATGCAGACCACCAAAAAGGGCGGGCCCGATAGGGGCAAGATCAGGTGACGGAAGATGCCCCAGAATCCTGCACCGTCAATGCTGCTGGCATCCACCAGCTCATCCGGTATTTCCTGATAAAAACTGCGAAAAAGCAGGGTAGTTATGGGCAGCCCGTAGACCACGTGCACCAGGATCAAACCGGGTAGGCCCCCGTAGAGTCTGGTCTGCTGCATGAACCTGAAGAGGGGAACCAGTACGCTCTGGTAGGGGATGAACATACCAAAGACAATCAGGGGCAAGGCCACTTTCCCCCCGGGAATCCGGTATTTACTCAGCACATAGCCATTCAGGGAGCCCATTATGGCGGAAAGCAAAGTGGCGCTGATGGCCAGAACGAAGCTGTTCTGCAGATTCGGGGCGAATCTTTCCCAAGCCACCCCGTAGCTAGCCCAATGTGCCTTGGAGGGAAGCGCCCAGGCCGTCATCACGTTGATTTCCGCAGGTGCCTTCAAGCTCGTGATCAGGGTCATGTAAATGGGGACTAGATAGACCATGGCCAGAAGCACCGCCAGGATCTGAGCCAACACTCTGATCGTTTTTCCCGAGGACATGGGCTTTACTCCTCCCTCCTAAAGGAAACTATGAGGTAAGGTACGATCAACAACGAAACGATGAAAAAGAGGATCACGCCGATGGCCGAACCCACCGCCAGTTCATTGCCGCGGAAAGCTTTCAAGAACATAGTTACCGCCGGCATGGACGTCGGGTAGTGGTCAGGGCTGGAAATGGCAAAGATCAGGTCGAAAATCTTCAGGGCGATGTGGCCCAGAATCACGATGGCACTTGCGGTAATGGGCTTCAGTAGGGGCAGGTCCACATAGCGGTAGATCTGCAGTTCACTGCCGCCATCAACCCGCGCCGCCTCCCGCAGTTCGCTGGGTATGGTGCGCAACCCCGCCAGATAAAGCGCCATGGTGTACCCGGACATCTGCCAGACCGCAGCGATGACCACACCCCAGAGCGCGTCGTTGAAACCGTGCATCTCCGGGTAAGGCAGAAGCCTAAGGCGGGTGAGGACCCGACTGGCGATCAGGCCCGCCAAAACCCCGCAGATAACCAGGTGCCAAGCTAGGCGCCCCTTTTTCCCCTGCCGCCACTGGCTGTAGGCGCTGATGGCCAAAACGACCAGTAATACCCAACAGGCGTAGTGCAAGAGATGGGACCAGTCAAAGACTAGACGCTGATCCCGGCTGGAAAGCCACAGGAACTTCCCTGGGGGCAGGCCGATCAATGTGGGCAGGACATTGATCCCTCCCCTGGGCTGCAGGATCCAGCGCCAAATGGTACCGGTGACCACCATGGAAAGGGACATGGGATAGAGAAACACTGTGCGGAAAAACGTTTCCCCCCAGAAAAGCTGGTCGATGATGGTGGCCAAAACCAGTCCCACCAGCAGCGAGAGTCCCACAAAGAGCAGGGTAAAGAAAAACATGTTCACCAAGTCCTGCCGGAAGCGGACGTTCAAAAAACCGGTGAACAGATCGCGGTAGTTGTCCAGACCGACGCTCTCGATCTGGGGATCCAAAGACATGGCGGCTGTTTGTCCCCAATCGGTGGTGGACATGTAGATGGAGTTGGCGATAAAACCGTAGACGAAAATGCCCAGCAGGATGATGGACGGCAGTATAGTCACAATAGCCGCCAAGTGCTCGCGGCGGGTGTGCATAGCCCTCAGTCCTTTCTCCAGATCTTGCCCTTTGTGAAAGCCCGCCACCTTGCGGTGACGGGCTTGTGGCTGTGCGCCCTACTTAACCAGCCCGGACTGGATGGCCACCGCCTGGGCAGCGTAGGCTGCGGCCTGGGGATCCTTGTTGGCCAAGAAGATGTCCATGACTGTGGCGAAGTCGTTCATAAACCGTTCGTTGGCCACTGTGCCGTGGGCCAAGGAACCCACGATGCGATTGGACTGATAATCCCTGGCTGCACTCTGGAGGTAGACATCATACTTGGAGAGATCGGAGTCAATTCTGGGGCTGATGGAACCCTTGAGGGGGTTGAACGTGTCCTGCCCTTCTCTGCTGCCAATGGTCTTCAGCCAGGCGATGGTGTTCTCCCGGTTGGGGCAGCCCACAGGCAGTCCAAACGAGTCGGAGAGGGCCATAAACACGCCCTCCGTGCCCGGGCTTGGAGCCCAGCCGTAGCCCTCCTCTGGCTTTACGCCTAAGGTTACGGACATGTAACCGGAAGCCCAGTCACCCATGATGTTGAAGGCCGCCTGCCCCGCCACCACCATATCGGTGGCCTGCTGCCAGGAGAGCGACGGGGCATCGGGATTGGTATACTCCAAGATCCGGCCGAAGAGCTCCCACACCCCGACCACCTCAGGACTGGTCCAGGAGAGTTTGCCTTCCCACAGATCGTCATACTTGTCCGGTCCCAGGTAGCTCAGGGCCACACTCTCCCAAAGGTGGATCGCTGTCCAGTTTTCCCCCAGGGAGAGGGGGATTACGCCCTGCTCCTGAAGGCTCGGGGCGATGGCCAAGAACTCATCCCAGGTCTTGGGCGGCTCCACACCCCATTTTTTCAGGTTTTCGGGGATGTAATACATAACGTTGGAGCGGTGGATGTTCACTGGCACGGACCAGATGCCTTCATCCGTACTGATCAGGGCCAAGAGGTCCTCGGGGAAGACCTCGAACCAGCCCTCTTCCTGGAAGAGCCAGGTCAGGTCTTCCATGCGCTGGGCCACAACCCACGTTCCGATGAGCTCCTGACCGGCATGGACCTGGAAGGAATCGGGCGGATCTCCACCAAGCATCCTGGTTTTCAACACGGCCTTCGCATGCACTCCCGCGCCGCCTGTGACCGTAGCGTTGATTACGGTGACTTCCGGATACTTGGCTTCGTAGAGCGCAATCAAAGCTTCCAGAGCCGGACCTTCATCGCCGGCCCACCAGGAAAAGATCTCCAGCTTTCCCTGGGGAGCAGCAGCTGCTGCCACGGCCAGGGTTGCCACCAAAACCACACAAAAAGCGGCTGTCAGCAGGCAAAACCTCTTCATGCTCTATCCCTCCATCCTTTTTTGGGCTTTTCCACATAAACGCGCAAAAACTCCGCCGCACCACCTCCCCTACCGTCTTGGAGTGGAGTATGTTGAAGCAGAAGTTCTAGGTTGTTCACTGTGGCTAAGCTCAATCCCCTCCCGGATGTGGATAGCCTATGCTGCCGCATCTATGAGGTTAATGATATACTTCTGTGAAAAAAAGATAAATCCTGCAAAGATTGCCAAGAGCGCCACAAGACCGGAAACCCTCCCCCAGTAGGCCTAGATGAAAAAACGCACCTCCCAAAGCTTTCCGCAGCCTGGGAGGTGCACTTTTTTTCGAAACTAATCTGCGCTGTAAACCAGCCGTTCGCCGCCCTCTTCCACCACGAAGAGCTTTTCGATCTCGGCGGTGATCAGGCTGCTTAGGTCTAGGTCTGTGGAAAACCAGGCGGCGATGCCGCAGTCTGAGCTCAAGCGGCGCGGCACGGGCAGAAGCTCCGCCTCCACACCCAATCTTCCCATGTACCTTCTATACTTCACCGCACCGGAGTGGGTAAAAAATGTAGCGATGTAATCCATAACCTCACCTGGTGATGATCAGCAGGAAGTCTTCCCCCTCTTCCCTGATCTCCGCTTTGTAGCCCCTGGCTTCGGCAAAACGCCGGACGTTTTCCCGGGATGTGCTGTTACCCACCAACACCTGTACGCCTTCTGGGGACGCTGCCAGCGCCTTCTTGGTCAAAAGGACCGGCTCCGGACACGCCCTGCCCCTGGCATCAACTGATCTAAGAGCCAACTTGCACCTCTCCCTTCACACTCACTTCAGCCCGTTCTGTGTTCAAAAGGCCAACCGCCGCCACCACAATCAGCCCGATGATGGTGGCAAGCTTGCCGTTGGCAGTGGCACCGGCCCCAGAGGCGGCCAGCCCGAAGTTATGGGCAAAGGCTGCACCCACCAGCATCCCCAGCACGGTGATCACGGAATCCGCATTTCCTTCCGCCCCCAGTACAATCTGCCGCAAGGGGCAGCCGCCCAGGAGCACGGAACCGAGCCCCGCGAGGAGCATGCCTAGGAAGTTCCACAGCCAATCGGTGTGGGCCACGGGCTGTCCGCTGAAGCCCAGCCTGAAGTTGCCTGTGACCAGGTTGCCCACCAGGGCTACCAAGAAAATGGCCAGAAAGCCTGAAATCAAGTGGGAGTCCTTAAACAGCACCAGGTCTCTAATGCCGCCCACCATGCAGAGCCGGCTCCTTTGGGCACCGGCACCCACGATCAGGCCGGCAAGGAGGGAAACCAAGATCGGTGCATGGAGTGAGCCAGGCCCCTCGCTGCTGAAAAAGATGAAGGCAGGCCCCGCCACCAGGAGGATCAAGAGCACCACCTGCACAGCCGGGAAGAGGTAACCTTCCCCTTTAGGCAGCGAGTAGGTCCTCCCCAGGGTGAACCCCCTGTTCAAGAAGGCTACGCCGACCAAGATACCGGCTGTAAAGCCCAGAAGGCCAAAGACAGCTGTGAGATCCCCTCCAGCCAGCCTCAGCACCATCCTTAGGGGGCAGCCTAAGAACATCAAAGCCCCCACCACAACAAAAAAGCCCAGGATGAAACGGGTAAAGGGAGCCGAGCCGCCCCGGACCCGGAAGTCCCCGCCCCTCAAGGACATGAGCCAAGCACCCAGGGCTATACCGATGATCTCCGGCCGGATATACTGCACCACTGGAGCTCGGTGCAGCCCCAGGGCCCCTGCAGTATCCCTGATAAAGCAGACAATGCAGATACCCATGTTCACGGGGTTGCCAAAGGCCACCAAAGCCACGGCCAAGGCACCCACCAGGGCTCCCACTAAGGCAATGCCTTTTTTGCCGCCCACACACATCCCTCCCTGAGTTCATTGAGATTTTTTTGTCAAACCCCTTTTCATTATAGTAAATCGCCCCTTGCCTTGTACAATAAGAACTGCCTATACCTCTTCCCCACCAATAAGCAAACTCTATACAGACCAGGCTGCCGCCGGTATAAAATGGATGGGGAGGCCAACTGACATGAAGAGAATCTATGTTGATAATGCAGCCACATCCTATCCCAAAGCCCCGGGGGTGAGCAGCGCGGTGAAGCGCTGCCTCGATGAAGTGAGCGGGAGCGTGAACCGCAGCTCCTTCGCCAATTTCCCCGAGGCCCAGGAGGTGGTGTGGGAAACCCGGGAAAAAATCGCTGCCCTCTTCAACGTCCCGGCAGCGGAAAACGTCGTCTTCACCATGAATGTGACGCAGGCCCTCAACTTCCTGCTTAAAGGTCTGCTGCGGCCCGGGGACCACATCCTTGTCTCCTCCCTGGAACACAATGCCCTGATGCGGCCCCTTTTGCAGCTGCAAAAGCAGGGTGTGGAGTTTTCCCGGGTTAGGGGCGACCGGGAAGGACGGGTGCGCCTTGCCGATTTTGAAGCTCAAATCAGGCCCAACACCAAGATGGTGGCGGTCACCCACGCCTCCAATGTCTGCGGCACCATCCTGCCTGTGGAAGAAATCGGTGAACTCTGCGCCCGGCGCGGCCTGCTGTTCATCCTGGACGCCGCCCAAACCGCGGGGATCCTGGAGATCGACTTCCAGAAAATCCAAGCCCACGCCCTGGCCTTTACAGGACACAAGGGGCTGTTGGCGCCCCAGGGCATAGGCGGGTTTGTCATCGATAGTGAACTGGCTGAACAGATGGAACCCTTGATCAGCGGCGGCACGGGAAGTCTTTCCGAGCAGGAGGAGGTTCCCCCCTACCTCCCGGACAAATTCGAAGCGGGGACCTTGAATCTCCCTGGAATTTACGGGCTCCATGCCGCCCTGAACTACTTGGAAAACACGGGCCTGGAGGCGATCCGGGCCAAAGAACAGGCCCTGGCCAGGATCCTGATGGAAGGGTTTACCAACATGGAAGGTGTAGTGCTCGTGGGGCCAGCTTCGCTGGAAGATCGGGTCGCAGTTATCTCCGTGGATTTCCCCGATCGCGATAACGGAGAAGTAACGTACAAATTGGAGAAGTTCTACGGCATCCAAACCAGATGCGGTCTGCACTGCGCGCCGGCCGCCCATAAAACGCTGGGCACCTTCCCACGGGGCACTGTGCGCTTTTCCCCTGGTTGGTTCAACACGAAAGGGGAAATGCAGGCGGTTCTAGCCGCTGTGCAGGAGATTTTGGCAGACTCCTAGCATATTCCAGGGTGAACTCTTGAAAGGCCCGGGCCACTGGGGAGAGCACCCTGTTTTTGTGTACCACGAAGTAAAAGCGCTGGGTCAAATCGAGCTCCTTAAGGTAGAAGGCCTTGAGCAGGCCCAGGCGCAGTTCTTCCTGCACAGAAAGTTCCGAAACCACCGCAATGCCCAAACCTGCCATCACGCACTGTTTGATGGTATCGGGGTTTTCCACGGTGGCAATGACCTTTAGATCTTTTATGTCCAAGCCCTTCGCGGCCAGACCCTCCAGGAAAACGCTCCTGCTGCCTGAACCCGCTTCCCTCAGGATAAACCGCTCATCCTTCAGCTCATCCCAGGCAAGACTTTTCTCCTCCAAATCCGCATACCTGCCGGCGTTGGGTGTGATCACCACCAAACGGCCGCGGCAGAGCTCCACCGCCTCCAGCTCATTCCCGCAGACGGGGGTCCCCACGAAACCGAAGTCCACGGCACTGGATGCGATGGCCTGGACCACCCCTTTGCTGTCGTGCTGGTTCAGCCTGAAGCTGACCCGGGGATAGCGCTGGTTAAAGGCGGCCAAAAGGCGCGGCAGAATGTGGCGTTGGGGAACGGTGCTGGCAGCTATGGCCAGCTCCCCCTCGAGCTTCCCTTCGTACTGGGCCAAAGCATACCTCGCGAGTTCCCTGGAGTTGAGGATATTCACCGCATACCTATAGAGGATCTCCCCCGCCTCAGTCAGGGTGACCGTCTTGCCGCAGCGATTGAGGAGCACTGTACCCAGCTCGTTTTCTAGAGACTGAATATGCCCGGTTAAGGTGGGCTGGGTAAGAAACAGCCCTTCCGCCGCTTTGGTAAAGCTGCCGTGCTTGACAATGGCTACAAAAGACTCAAGCTGTCTGAAGTCCATGGTGTCTTCCCTTCTAACTCAGAGAAATGGCGGGCTGTTTGCGGGACAAGCCTTATTCTTCGGTGAGCTGCAGCCCTTCCTTCTGCTCTTCCTCCTGGGGCACTGAGGGGTCAGCCTCTCCCGTCGCTGCATACACTGGGGAACCGGATTCAGCTGTACTCATATCCCCATCATCACCGGGGAGTTTACCCCTCTCCCCGCGCTCTCCTGTCCGGGCGCCGTCAAAGAAAACATGATCCTCAAACTGTGTGAAGGACACGGGTTGATCCAATCCGCCGTTACTCACCTGTTCCTCATCGGGGAGTTCTGGTAGTTCGGCTGACTCAAGTGCTAAGGATGCGTCTGTTTCCGGCGGTTCTGCATCGTCTTGGGCCTGCAGCGCCGTTGATACCCTATCGCTCCGCTTTCGCCCTGGACTGTCGGCTTCAGGGCGGCTTCCGAGCCTGGATAACAAGTTCCGGACAAACCCGATGATCCCTGAAGTGGCAGCCGGTGCGCCCTGTCCGCCCTGCATCTCCGGGGCTCCTTCGACCCGCTCCTGCACCGCTGGTGGCAGCTCGTCCTCAACCACACCTTCAGCCACATCCGGCTCCATAGGAGAACCTCCATCATCGCCTGGAAATACGTCCTCGTCGGCAACTCCTAGCTCCCTGGCAGATGAACCTTCGATCATCGGCCCTTCAGACTGAGAAAAGAGTACCAGAGGGGCCGACCGATCAGTCTCGCTTTCCTTTTTTGCAACAGGCTCCTTGGCGGTAGGAAACTCCACGTCCTTAGAATCTGTTTCTTCCTGATGGGGCCGACGGCCGGAAACAGGAACGCGGTTTTCCCGCTGATGAACTGCTGTAAGGACAGTTTCACCCTCACGAATCCGCGTTTGACAGCTGCGCATGGCCGAAAAGACCAGGATCAGCAACAAAGCCGCAGCACCAATACCACGCCAAGATCGGTTCAGAAACAAGCTACGCCTGCCCTCACGCCTTTTGCACTCTCGTATTACATCAACCGCTTCTTCAACGCTTACATGGAAAAACTCCTTGCCTCTGCGCTTTGCTTCCAGGATTTGGTGGATCTCTTGTTCAGCCGCATAGCAGTCTTCAAAGAATTCGCTGAAGACTACACGATAAGGAGTCGGTACACCGGAATGCCTAGACAGCTCTTCAGCCCGCTCCTCGGGCGTTCTGGTGGTAAAACCGATTTTCAGCAAGTGTGGGAAGGCCGGATTCTGCAGCACGTAGACATGCCCAGGGACACGCATCATCAACCCTCCTCAAAGTCTTCCGCTCCTCCAGACTACATCAATGCCAACTGTATTGCTGGAGACCTAACCGTGCTGTTGACTCAAGAGGATCGACTTAATAAGGACTTGCACTTACAGATGCTTTTCCCCACGGCCAAGGGAATTCCTCCCCGCAGAACGCGGGGGAGAAAGGCTCGCTCACTCAAGATGGGCAGCTGCGCTTTACAGAAGGTAACCGCCAGTAACTACTTTTTTGACGTATTCTGCCGTACACTGATCCTAAAGAGCCTCAACAAAGGAGGTGTACGGCCAATATACGTTGGGGCGACGATGTGTCGCTATTTGGTTACGTGGTTCCTCACTACTGCCGCCTCAACCTAGAAAGCAAGCCCCGCGCCGTTGGTGCGGGACTTGTTTTTCTAGAGAATCCACTTCCGGGTGATGCTCCAGCGACAGTAGGAAAACAGCAGTGTGGAAAAGCCAGCCAGGGCCGCTAGATCAAGCCCTGGATGAAAATCACCTGCCTGCACCAGGGCCCACCTGAGGAGATCCGCTCCGTAAGTAAGGGGGAGGCAGTAGGAAAGGAGCCGCAGCAGCCAGGGCAGGCTGTGGATGGGCAAGAAAAACCCCGAGAGGAAGAGCATGGGAAAGCGGAAGAAGTTGGCGTAGGTTTGAGCCTCAAAAACCTCTTTGGCGGAAACCGCGATGGCTAAACCCAAAAACGCCGAGCTTATGGACATCAGCCAGATGCCCAAAGCGGCCACGGCCCAGTTAAGGCCGGAAAGGTCTACGATGAAAGCCCCCACCAACAGCGGCAGGCAGGCCATGAGCGCGCCGAAGAAGACCGCGCCTGCCATTTTGGCCAGCACCAAAGTGGTCAAACTGATGGGGGCCGTCAAAAGGCGATCAAAAGAGCGGCTCCGCTTCTCAAAGGTGATGGTCACCGCCACCATGGAGGTGGTCCCAAACAAGATGCTCATGGCCACAAGGCCCGGCAAGAGCGACCTGAGGTCTGTATCGTCGGCGGCAGGCGTACGGACCAGCTGCATCAGCGTCCAGGAAAAGGGAAAGATTATGCCCCAGCTGATATTAGGCGGCTTTAGGTAGTAAGTCTGCACATCCTTTTTGAAGATGTTCCAAAAGGCGATCCAGGCCCTCATCTGCCGCAGCCCCCTTCTCCCCGCCGCAGCTCACCTGCGGCCACACCGGTGATCTGCACGAACACATCCTCCAAGCTGGGACGCACCGCTCGGGCTTCCAAAACGTGAAGGCCCCTCACCTCAAAGAACTCCAATATGGGCAGGAGAGCGATCTGTCCTGAAGCGTGCAGGGTGCAGGTGCTGCCCTTGATCTCCACCTGGAGCCGCGGGAAGGCTCTCTGCAGCTCCGGCTCCAGTGCGTCGGCTGCATCGGCCAGGGCGACCTTGATGATCTGTCCATCCCCCGCCTGCGCCATGAGCTCCCGCACGGTCCCGGCTTTTTTGATCCTCCCCTCAACTAAGAAAGCAACGCGGTCGCAGAGGCGCTCGGCTTCTTCTATGTAGTGGGTGGTGAGGAAAACCGTAGTGCCGCTGCGCTTAAGGTCTAGAATGAGGCGGCGAATCTGCCGGGCGCTTTCCACGTCGATGCCCGTGGTGGGCTCATCGAGGAACAAAATCCTGGGATGATGGATCAGGGCTGCGGCAATCGTCAGTCTGCGCTTCAGGCCTTTAGAATAGGCTCTAAAAGGGCGGCTCCCTAGGCTTGCCAAACCAAACTGCTCCAAAAGCTCCCGGGCCCGCTCTTGGCGCCTTGCCCTGTCCAACCCGTACAAGGCCCCGCAAAAGCAGAGATTCTCAAAGCCATCAAGGTCGTCCCAGAGGTTGCTTTCATCAGGTACAATCCCCATGATGCTTTGGGCCTTTTTGATCTCCTCCACGCCATCCAGGCCGTCAATCCAGATCTGGCCCGCGCTGGGCCTGGCTAGACCCGTGAGCATGTTGATGGTGGTGGTCTTTCCCGCGCCGTTGGGCCCGAGAAAACCAAAGATTTCCCCTTGTTCCACTTGAAAAGAAATGCCTGCTACGGCAGTGATCCGGCCGTACATTTTCTGCAAATCAGTAACGCTGAGGATGACCATGACCGTTTCCTACTCCTTCTCCTTGCACCGCTCCTCCCCATGGGGACACTCTTCTTTGGCAAGTCCCGCTAGATGCGTAAACTGGGTGGCCAAGGCTTTGAGCTGCTCGCGATCTACAGCGTAGTGGGTGTACTGGCCCTTCTTTGCGCCTGAGACCAGTCCCGCTTCCCGCAGCACCTTAAGATGCTGGGAAACCGCGGCATCCGTCAACTGCAGCTCCCGGGCCAGCGCTCCCACACAGTAGTTGTACTGGAGCAGGAGTTTCACGATCTTTAGCCTACTCTCATCAGCCAGTGCCTTCAGAAGTGGTAATGTTCTTTCCATGTTCCACCCTCCCACTTTATTAAGCATGTACTTAATTGTATTATAGACCCCGATTATATTTAAGTCAACGCTTAAACGCCCCCCATAACCCCAAGCTTCTGACTTCGGTTTCCCGGCAGCCTGCCTTGATGTTCACGCCCAACTTGCTGCGCTGCTTGCATTTCCGGCTGCTCCCCCTGCAGAAGGAAAACAGGGCCTAGATCTCGAAGAACCATGTTGTAAACGATTACAGCTTGCCGAATAGAGGTTATCCGATTTCAGGAAAGCGTGAAGACCCGCTGAGCTGCCTCGCAAAGGGAAGGTAAAGCCTGCTAGGCCGCTTTTCCAAGGGGCTTCCCTGAGCTTTAGCGGAAAAATAAAGGGGTGGTGGCAGCAGGGTATTGCGAATTAATAAACTAAATACTAATACGAATATGTCAATCACAACAGCTTAGGAGGGTTTCCAGTGCGAAGGATTCTAGTAACAGGGGCCTTGGGCCAAATCGGTTCTGAACTGACCGTGCGTTTGCGGGAACTGTATGGCGAAAGCAACGTGGTAGCCAGCAGCAAAAGTGTCAAAGACGACCAGAGGGAGCTGGTGGAAGCCGGGCCCTTTGAGATTGTGGATGTGACCAACCGCGAGCAGCTGGCGGAAGTGGTAACGAAGTATAGGATCAACACCATCATCCACCTGGCGGCCATCCTCTCTGCCGTGGGGGAAGCCAACCCGCACCTGGCGTGGGATGTGAACATCAATGGACTGTATAACGTGCTGGAAGTGGCCCGGCATGAGAATTGCTCCGTGTTTACCCCCAGCTCCATCGCGGCCTTTGGCGATTCCACACCCAAAGACAACACACCTCAAGATACCATTCAGCGGCCCTCCACCATCTACGGCGTGACCAAAGTAGCCGGCGAGCTGCTCTGCGATTACTACTATCATAAATTTGGCGTGGACACCCGGGGAGTGCGCTTCCCAGGCCTGATTTCCTACAAGACCCTGCCCGGCGGGGGCACCACAGACTACGCCGTGCATATCTACTACGAAGCCCTGCGCCAGAAGAAATACACCAGCTATATCGGCCCGGGAACGAAAATGGACATGATGTACATGCCCGATGCCCTGGACGCCATTATTCAGCTCATGGAGGCAGACCCGGCCAAGCTCATTCACAGAAACGCCTTTAACGTCACGGCCATGAGCTTTGCCCCTGAAGACATTGCCCGTTCCATCCAAAAGTTCATCCCCGAGTTTGAACTGGATTTCGACGTAGATCCGGTGCGGCAGGCCATTGCCGAGTCCTGGCCCAACTCCCTGGATGACAGCGCGGCCCGGGAAGAGTGGGGCTGGAATCCGAAGTACGATTTGGATGCCATGACGGAGGATATGCTCAAGAATCTGAAAAGCAAACTAGGACTCTAAGTAAGGGGCCCAGCGACAGCTGGGCCTGCTTCTTTACTGCCCACACCTTACAGCAGAATCAACGCCAAGATCACAAGCAGGAGCAGGGCAAGCACGATAGCAAAGGTCTGATCACCACCAACCAACTGGTAACGCACTTGCGCGATGGCGAAGTCCGTTTCAGAAGTGATCACAACCCGATCGATTGCGCCGTCTTCCCGGGCAAACAGGCGGGCACCGGCGTCCCCGTCCACGACCCGGGTTATGCTTTCCACGAGTGTGTTCCCGTTGAAAAACTCCACAGTAAACTCCACGGGTGCAAAGGGGCTGGGTTCCATCTCAAACCCGAAGATAGCCACGGGCTGCGACAGAACCATCTCCAGAACGTTAGTAGAGGCGATCAAAACAAAGGGATTCGGATCTTCTGAGAAAGGCGGCGACGACCAGGTGGCCCAGCCATCGGGCACTGGCCCTGTCTTGATCAAGGGTTCGCTGAACTCCACGGTTAAGATCCCATCCGTGATGGAATCGTTGGAACTGCCCTCAGGCAGGCCGTCAATGTCGATCTTGGTGGTGGCAGCTAGATAAGCGGCATCGGGATTGTCGATGGGCGTGGCCAGGGGGACAAACTCTCCAGCCGCAGCCTTGAGCGCGGCCACTTCCACTTCTCCACCCAGATTGCTGCCTACAACTTTGCTTTCCAGCACATTGCTGCTAATCGCGATTCACCTCCTGTCTAGTTGCGGCCAACTTCTGTCCATACATATGCATGGAACTTGAGGGGAGCAATAGTTGAACGTTCCCCTTTTCAGTTCCGGGATCCAGAAATGGGCCCAGCAATAGCTGCCGGACCCCATTTTTCATCTGCCTTTTTACAGGATCAAGAGCACCAAAACCGCCAGGATGATGACCACCAGGAGGATGAAGACCACCTCGTTAATTGGCTCGACCTGCAGTTGGTAGCGCACCTGGGCAATGGCGAACTCAGCACCGCCAAAGACCACCACCTGGTCAATCAAGCCGTTTTCTCTAGCGAACAAGCGAGCACCGGCCTCCCCATCCACGACGCGGTTGATGCTTTCCACAAGGGTATCACCGAGGTAAAAGTCAGCAGTGAAGTCGAACTCGCCAAAGGGGGCGGGCTCCAGTTCAAAACCGAAGATGCTCACCGGCCGGGATAGATCCAGAGTTAAGATGTTGGTGGGAGAGCTCAGTACAAAGGGATTAGGATCTTCGGAAAACGGCGGCGCTGACCATGTGGACCAGCCCTCCGGGACCGGCCCGAGCTTGACCACCGGTTCGCTGAATGTCACGGTCAGGGTCCCGTCAGTGATGGACTCGTGGGAACTGGCGAAAGGCAAATCCGTGATGTCGATTTTGGTGGTGGCAGCGAGATAAGCGGCATCGGGGTTGTCGATGGGGCTTGCGGCGGTGGTCACCTTGCCTTCTGGAACAGCCAGAAGCTGTGCCTCCATCCGTTCCTGCATCTCTACAGACAAGTTGCTGCCTGTGGCTGCCATGGTTTCACCTCCTCCCTGCTTGGGGCCCGTCTGGCCTTTTAAGCACCATATGCGCCAAGCAGGAAGAGAGAGATGATTGAACTTTCCTGTTTGTGCCCCCTGCAGCAAAAAGGACCCAGCAGCGTCCGCCGCTGAGTCCCGTGTTCTCCATCCTCTTCAGCCCTGTTCCCAGGCCACAGCTGGTCTTTCCTGCTTCGGAACAGCTGAAGGTTCGCCGCCAGGACGGTTCCCCTTTCTATCCATTCCGCCGATCTCCCCAGCCTTCTCGATGGCCATTTTAGCGAAAATGGGTCCCGAGACTTCGTACACCAGCACGCTGAACATGATGATCGTGGTGATAGCCGCCGCGTACTCCGGTAGGAACTGCCTGACCAAGACGGACAGCCCAATGGAGATTCCCCCTTGGGGCAGCAGCGTAAAGCCCAGGTATTTGCTGACCGTTTCAGGAGCCCGGGTAACCGTCGCTCCCAAGCGGGCCCCCAGGATTTTACCGGCAGCCCGGGCGAAGATGTAGGCTAAGCCCATAGCGCCCACACCCGTGAGCACCCGCACATTCAAGCTGGCTCCAGCCAAGCTGAAGAACAGTACATATACCGGAGAAGCAAAATCGTTGATGGACCTAAAGACCCGGATAGAATGGCGCATCACGTTAACCAAAATGGTGCCCATCATAATGTTGGTGAGCAGCGCCGACAGCCCCAAAGCGTTGGCAAGCCCGGTGGCTACCGCTATGGCGGCCAGGGCGATACCCTGCAGTTCGTCCCGGTCGCCGGCCTTCCCAGCTGCCGCTGCCAGCAGCAGGCCCAACGCAGCACCGAGTGCCAGCGAGCCCGCGGTTTCCAGCAAGGGCTGTCCCAGCATGCGGGCAAGCGAGGCGTGGGCACTACCCGTGGCAAGCCTGGCTGCAGACATGGCGAAACCAAAGGCGATGATGCCGAAGATGTCATCCAGAGCCGCCACGGGAAGGAGCGTCCGGGTTACCGGTCCATCGGCTCGGTACTGCCGGATGACCAGCAGGGTTGCCGCTGGAGCAGTAGCCGCGGACATGGCCGCGATCACGATGCTGAAGGCAAAGGGCTGGCGGAAGATAAAATGCATAAGGCCGAAGACTATCCCAATCGCGCCCACTACCTCCAGTAGAGTAATGATCACGATGGACTTACCGAGCTTGCGCAGATCTGCCAAGACAAATTCGCTGCCGATGCTGAAAGCGATAATGGCCAAGGCCACCTCGCTGATCACGGTCAGGGCATCAAGGTCCTGCGCGGTGATCAGCCCGGTGAAGGAAGGGCCCAAAAACAAGCCCGCTACCAAGTAACCGGACACGTTAGGCAATTTGAACTCCCTAGCAACTCTCCCGCCCACCAACCCGATTGCTAGGACCAAACCCAGTTTTAACAGAACGTTCAAGGCAATCCCTCCCACTATCATGAACCTGCCAACCTGCGCGCTTTCCTTGTCCGGTGCCGGGCAAAAGAAAAAGCGCGTACCCTAGGCTAAGGCCTAGTGCTTGCGCTTGGTGTACTCCTATGGGGTTAGCTGACGGGTTAGGACGCCCAAGTCGCCCCTCTTGATGGCTCAAGATTCACCCCGAAACGTTGGGTCCCCCACTATCAGTATTCGGAGACTACATATTCAAGGATAACTCATTCTGCGAAAAATGCAAGGGTTTGCCGCCGTTGCTTCGAGAATATTACAATGCTATGATGAACGTAAGCTAAAGCGCACACTCAAGGGAGGCCAAATCTATGAAGTTTGAGAACAAGGTCTGCGTCATCACAGGCGGCGCCTTGGGCATCGGACGCTGCCTCACTCAGGAATTTGCCCGCCTCGGGGCCAAAGTGGCGTTTGTGGACATGGATGAAAAGGCGGGAAAGGAAAACCTGGAGCTGATCCGCAGCGCAGGGGGCGAAGCCCTGTTTTTCCATGGGGATATCGCGGAAGAGCAAACCCTGCGGGATTTTGTACAAGAAGTGGTCTCTACATACGGAAAGGTGGATTACTTGATCAACAACGCCTGCCTGTCCAAGGGAGGCATCCTCTCCGCCTGCAGCTACGCCGACTTCAACTACGTTTTGCAGGTGGGAGTCACAGCCCCCTACTTCTTGAGCCTGCTTCTGCTTCCCCACTTTAACGCGGGAGCAAGCATTGTCAACATCGCTTCCACCCGGGCCTTCCAGTCCCAAGCAGATACGGAAAGCTATACCGCGGCTAAGGGAGGGATCAGCGCCCTTACCCATGCCCTGGCCGCAAGTCTGGCCGGACGGGTGCGGGTCAACGCCATCTCACCGGGGTGGATCGACACAGGGGCGTACCATGATCCCACTTACACACCGAATTTCGATCCAGCGGATCTGCTCCAGCACCCTGTGAAGCGCATTGGCCATCCCCTGGACATTGTCCGGGCGGTTATGTTCCTGTGCTCAGAAGAAAACAGCTTCATCAACGGCCAGAACCTGATTGTGGACGGCGGCATGACCAAGCTCATGATCTACCATGGAGACCAGGGGTGGAGCTACAAACCAGAAAACGCAGACAAGTAAGAAGCGGCCATCGGGCCGCTTTTCCGCGAACAGAGCCCCGGAAAGGAGGCTGAACCTATGCTCCCTTCCGGTGCTGGCCTGTCAGCCCGCCGATCCCCGCTGCTGCCAAGGCCAAGCCGGAAGCAGCGACCTGCAGCTGAATATCGCTGGCCATGGCCGCCAGACCCAAGACAAAAAAGAGTCCCCCTGCGATCAACGACAGCCAGCCTATCAGCTTAAACATGGGCAAGCGGAGCTGTTGATAGGCGATTGAAAAGGTGACCAGTCCCGTCACGGCGATGCCCAGCTGGATATCTGACGCTATGGACAGGAAACCCGCTAGAGCGAAGAACGCTCCAAGAATCAGCAGAATCCACGACACCGCTTTCATACGTATACCCTCCTTAGAGCTGTGACCAATCAGCATCGTTCAGCCCATCCACCTGTCACACTCCAATTTGATGCACCCCAACCGACTGCTCGCCATCATAGACAACCGGATCAAAAAGGATAGAGGCTATTCATCCACAAAATAATCAGAGTCGATGCGCTTCACGGTGTACGTGTCTACAGTGGTAACGCCTAGATCATGCTCGATCATCAAAGAGGCCAGCTCCTCGCCATCAATCAGGACAACCCGTGTCTCAATGCTGCTGGCATAATCCTTAGCATCCTGTGTGAAATAAGAAGTGGTCAAAAGAACGCCACGCTTTGCCTTGACACCATGGAGAGCCCCCACAAATTCCTGCACCACAGGACGCCCAACAGGTCCCTCCCAACGCTTGGCCTGGATATAAATGGTATCCAGCCCCAACCTGTCCTGCTTGACTATGCCATCAATGCCGCCGTCTCTGGAACGGCGCAGCACCTCGCCCGCTTCCTTACGGGACCCTCCGTAGCCCATCTTCAGCAGCAGATCCACTACTAAAGCCTCGAAGAAGTCCGAAGAGCACTCCTTGATTTTCGCCAGTAATTCTTGGGCTAAATTCTGCCTGAGCTCCTCGACGATCTCTTCCAGTCTTTCCTCAGGCGTCTTGTCCTGCGCCAACGATGGTACTGGTCTGTCTCTCCTGGACGGTTGGTTCAGGAAAGCCCGAAAACTCTCATACTGCCGCAAATCTTCGTTGGTTAAACTCGTGGGGTTCGTCTGCAGGAAAGCTTGTCCCTCAGGTGTTATGGAGAAATAGCCCCGTTTGGGCGAATGAAGCAACCCAGCCTTAACCAGATAGGTACGGGCCCAACCCACACGGTTATCAATGACCTTCTGCTTCCCGCTGGGCAAGAGCTGTCTTCTCTCTTCGTCGGATAGACCGAAGTACTCAGCCATGGCAGCATAGGCCTCGTGAATTGAGTGAACCTTCCCATCACGTGCGAACCTCAGCAAAGGCAGCATAATGCTCTGATAATCCGGAATAGCCATCTTCCCTCACCCCTCGCCCCTTCTTGCACGACAGCCCATCGCCCGTACGGGAATGTCTTTGGCTGCCATTATTTATATCTTCACTCTTTTTAGGTCGTTTTCCTCCACCATTTTCGTGTTGAGACCATTGATTTACGTATGAAAAAACCCGCACCACCCAGGGGCGATGCGGGCTGTTCTCTTATACGTTGTAAGTGGTAGCTGAAGTGCTGCCGCCCTTGCCGGTCCAGTTGGTGTGGAAGAACTCACCCCGAGGCCGGTCGATGCGTTCGTAGGTGTGGGCTCCGAAGTAGTCCCGCTGGGCCTGGAGCAAATTGGCGGGCAGCCTGGGATGGCGGTAGCCATCGTAATAGGTCAGGGCTGAAGCAAAAGCGGGTACGGGGATGCCGTTGGTTAAGGCAGTGGCCACCACCCTCCGCCAGCTCTCCTGGCAGGCGTCGATCTGGGACTTGAAGAAGGGATCCAAAAGCAAGTTGGTGAGCTGGGGATCCCGCTCAAACGCCTTTTTGATCTCTCCCAAGAACACGGAGCGGATGATGCAGCCACCCCGCCAGAGCAGGGCGATGCCGCCGTAGTTCAGATCCCATCCGTAGGTTTCTGAAGCGGCCCGCATCAAGGTATAACCCTGGGCGTAGGAGACAATTTTCGAAGCGTAAAGCGCCCTGCGGATGTCCTCCACGAAAGCCTTCTTGTCCCCTGTGAACTCCGGCTTCGGCCCTGTGAGCACCTGGGAAGCTGCCACCCGCTCCTCTTTCAAGGCGGAAAGGCAGCGGGAGAACACCGCTTCGGCGATTAAGGTGAGGGGAATGCCCTCGTCCAAGGCCGAGATGGCCGTCCACTTACCCGTTCCCTTCTGCCCCGCGGTGTCCAAGATCTTCTCCACTAAAGGTGAACCATCTTCGTCTTTGTAGGCCAAGATATCCGCGGTGATCTCAATGAGGTAGCTGTTGAGTTCACCTGCATTCCATTCCTTAAAGACCTCATGCATCTCATCGGCGCTCATGCCCAGAAGTTCCTTCATCAGATGATAGGCCTCGCAGATCAGCTGCATGTCGCCGTACTCGATGCCGTTGTGCACCATCTTCACAAAATGGCCAGCGCCATCGGGTCCCACCCAATCAGCGCAGGGACTCCCATCTTCCACCTTGGCAGCAATGGCCTGGAAAATGGGCTTAATGTGCGGCCATGCCTGGGGTGAACCGCCGGGCATGAGGCTCGGCCCGTGCAGAGCCCCTTCCTCTCCACCGGATACCCCGGTGCCCACATAGAGCAATCCGTGTTCTTCCACCAGCTTAGTGCGGCGGATGCTGTCGGGGAAGTGAGAGTTGCCGCCGTCGATGATGATATCCCCCTCTTCCAGCAAGGGGATGAGCCTAGCAATAAAGTCGTCCACTGGCTGCCCCGCCTTGACCATGAGCATTACTTTGCGGGGCTTTTTGAGACTTGCCACCAGTTCCTCAAGGGAATAGGTACCGATGATGTTTTTGTCCTTGGCCCGGCCCTCAACGAAGTTGGTCACCCGCTCCGCGGTGCGGTTGTACACCGCCACGGTAAAGCCCTTGCTTTCCATGTTTAAGGCCAGGTTCTCGCCCATGACCGCGAGACCAATCAAACCAAGATCTGCTCTAGACACAGCACAACCTCCTCGTTATCTCTGAACCCTGGCGTTGCCTTCCCACACGGCCCAGACCTGAGCTTCGTCGGCAGGCTGGACATAGTCGGTTAAGAACGTGGTGGCCATGGCACCGGTGGCCCAGGCGAACTGAACCCATTTTGCCGATTCCCAGCCCCGGAGAATGGCGTAGAGCAAACCGCCCACAAAGCCATCCCCGCCGCCGATGCGGTCCAAAACGGTGATGGGCCTAGGTTCAACCACATGCCACTCATCGCCGGCCAAGAGGATGGCTCCCCACAGGTGGGAGTTCACATCCACAACTTCCCGCAGCGTGTTGGCGAACACCGTGGCCGCGGGGAACTTCTCCTTCACCCGGCGGATCATCTCTTTGAAGGACTCGATCTGGGCGCTGATCTCTTTGCCCCCCGCTTCCGGACCGGGGATATCCAAGCAGAGCTGATAGTCCTCTTCGTTGCCGATGAGAATGTCACTTAGGCTGGCGATTTCTTTGAACACTTCATGCAGCTCCTCTTCTCTGCCCTTCCAGAAGGAAGCCCGGTAGTTCAGGTCAAAGGAGATGCGGGTGCCGTGTTTCTTGGCGGTTCTGGCCACGTCCAAACAGAACTGGCTGGACTCGGGGGAAAGCGCGGCGATAAGGCCAGAGATGTGCACGATCTGCACGCCCTCTTCCCCAAAGATGCGCTCCAAATCGAAGTACTTAGCATCGAGGATGCGCCCTACTTCACCAGCCCGGTCGTTGTATACCCGGGGACCCCGCACCCCCCAGCCGCTGTCGGCGATGTTAAACTGATGGCGGTAACCCCAGGGACCGCCTTGGGGAATCTCAGGTCCCTCGAAGTCCATGCCCCTGCTGCGCAGGTTGCTTTTGATCAACTGGGCAATGGGACTGCCTTGAACAAAGGCTGTCAGTACCTTGACCGGCAGGCCCAGGTACGAAGAAATGCTGGCCACATTGGTTTCCGCACTGGTGACGTGCATGATAAACGTGTCGCTGGCGTGCACCGGCTGGCCGTGGAGCGGCGTGAGCCGTACACCCATGCTCGTGGGTACAAGCATCGCATACTTAGCATTCGAACGCAGTTCCATCCTGTACAAGTCCTCCTTTTGAAATGATCTAGCGAGAAAGGCCAAGGGACTCAAGATGACGGCCGATGTGCTCCATTAAGAACTGTTCGTACACCCCTTCCTTGGCTTTAAGCACAGCGAAGATCTGCGGCCCAAGCTCGGGATCGGTGAGCAAAAAGCCGTAGGTGATGTGCAGCAGCTGCCGGGCATCAGCGTTCTGCATCAGTTCCGGAAGCTCCGCATCGTCCAGCTCATCCAGGCTTGGCACCTTGCCAAGATCCAAGCTTACTTTGTAATAGGTGCGGGCTTGGTCCACCGTTTCCAGGGCCTTGCGGTGCAGGGCCCGGTAAAGCTTGGGATCCTCGGAAGCGATCACCCGCACAGCTTCCAACCAGTTAGTTCCGGCGGTCTTCAGGTGGTAGCCCGTCTCCCCAGCGTATTTCCCAATGATGGGAAAGATGCTGAACTTGTCGCTGCCGGAGTGAATGCTGACCTTGTACCCGAAATACCGGGCGATCAGGGCATGCACTGCGAACTCCCTTTCAAACTGCTCCACGTCTCCGATGTAATCGATCCCTTTTTCAAAATGACCGCAGAAGCGGGGAGCCAAAGAGCTCACCTTCACCCCCCGGCGGCGCAGTTCACTGGCGACGAAGAAGTGATCCTGGGGAGTTGTGGGTGTATCCACTTCGTCAATGCTGATCTCAAAATCGATGGCCCGCTCCTCCCGGGCGATGATGGAGTGATACACCATCTCCATGAAATCCAGAGCCCGGTAGTAGGTGAGCACCATGCGCTCGAAGCCCGCGGCACCCATGTGGATAGAAGTGCCGTCCTGCAGGGTATAGGTTTTATCCCGGTAGAGTTCCTCCAGCTGCCCCTTGAGCTCTGGAACTAGCCCCCGGTACTTCTCAGCAACCTCCTGGGCGCTGAGGCGGGCAACCTCATCATCGATATGCTCCGAGCAGTCCAGCGTGATCATGCTGAAACCCAGATCCAGGGCCATCTGGATATCCTCCACCTTCTTCAGGTGGTCGCCATCCGCGCCGAAACCTTCCGTGTAGCCTTCCTGGAACACCGCCCAAGTGGCCGCATCCAGCACCTGCCGGTAGGTGCGCCGGGTGAGATCAAGTTCCCGCATGGACTGCTGAGCCAGCACCGGGCGTGCAGTCGTACCCTGCACTGTTTTGATATGGCCGGGGGAAGCCAGACCCAGCCGATCCCCAAGGCCTAGGGAAATCCCTGTGGTGCCAAAGGCCTGGGGAGCGGTCCAGGGGAAGAGCCTGCGCATAACCTCAGCATTGGCGCTATTGAGCTCGGCCAGAAACACGTGGAAAGACCCCAAAACCTGCGCCTGCGCCTCAAAGGGGCAGTCTTCCTTTTCCGCAACCACAACCAAAAGCTTTTCTAGATCCTCTCTCACCATGAAGAACAGCTGGTTTTCCACCAAGCGGACCGAAGCGCTGTACACGCCCGGCGCTTCACCCCTCTGCAGTCCCCCAGCCAGGGACTGGAGATCCGCCGCCTGCTCCACTGCCTGCCTCCAACCTGTCACCGACATTCCTCCTTGTCTATACACCCTCAGCTAAAGTCTTTCTCCAAGGCCCACAGGCCCAGCGCTGGATTGCTGACATAAAACACCTTTTCCCCATCCACCATGTTAAAGCCATCCCTGAGCTTTTGGGGATCGTATTTGGCTACCGCCTCCTGGTACGGCAGGTAGTCGAAATACACGCCCTTGATCTCCTCCTCACTCAAATGCTGCACCGCATAGGTGATCTTGAAGCGGCCATCGGAGGAGCCGTGGATCAAATGGGCTGCCACCGAAAGGTTCTCGGAGAGCTCCTGGCTCTCTTTCACCAAACGGAGGATATCCAGGCGCTTTTGGTAGCCAAAGGCGCGGATCAGGCGGTCAATACCGGCGTCTTCCCCGAAGCTGCTCACGCCGGGGGCCAAGATGATCAGTTCCCCCCCGTCAGCGATGGCCATGCGGGTACGGTACACCGCCTTGTTCCCCAGCCAGGTGCTGCGGAATTCTGAGGGGTCCAGGTAGACCACCACTTTCTCCAGGGGCTCCTGGAGCAAATCCAGGTTTTCCTTCTGACTCAGAGCCACCGCCCCTTCAAAGACGGACCGCCCCCGGCCCACAAAAAGGCCCATGAGGGAAGTCTCCTCGCCCCTGGTCTTGCTCACGGTGAGGATGTAGGCCAGGGGGAGACTGCTCAGGAAGTGTTCTTCCGCGTAGTCAAACACCTTGCGCACCGGGGAATGGTCGCGGCCCATCATCCGCTCCATGCCGTACACCGCGCCCAGGAAGTGGGAACGGTCGATGATCTCCTTGCCGCCGCAGCCCACCACGATGTTCTTCGTGTAGTTGGCCATGCCCACCACTTCATGGGGTACCACCTGGCCGATGGAAAGGATCAGGTCATAGCCGCCTTCCACCAGCTCCCGGTTAACCTCCACGGCGATGGAATAGTCCACAAGACCCTCGGAAACCTCCCGGACAAACTCCCCGGGAACAACCCCTACCTTGGTCACGTCCGTGCGCCAGTTATGATCGATATACGCCTCCGGAGGAATCTCGGGGCCAAAGATACGGCTCTTCTCCTCCCAGGTCATGGGCTTGTGGGTGCCCAAGGCCGGCAGCACCTTCACCTCAGCGGGCTGCAGCAGCCGGTAGAGAATACTTGTGATGGGACCGGCTAGACTATGCCCCCTCGTCCCGTCGGGGGGAATGAGGAGCACCTTCTTGAGGGGCCGATCCACTCCCAGCAGCCACTCCTGCAGGGTGCTTTCCACTTGCTCCATATCTATGGGTCCCTCCGTGAGGGAATAGCTCCGCAATCGGCTCACCGCCCTTTCTTGAAATTAACGTCCGACAAATGCCCGGAAGTTCCCCTGGAAGAGCTGCTTGAGATCCCGTTCGATCTCTGCAGCGCTCACCTGCCAGCCGGTTGCCCCGAGATCTGCGTATTTCTCCAGCAGGACCCGGCCGATGATCTCCCGGGAATGATCCCATTTGTAAATCAGATGCTCCAAAACCCTGGCATCGGAATGCTGCGGGATGAAAGAGAGGCCCAGGGTCTCCACACGCAGGGCGGTGATCTCCTCCACCAGGCTGGGATTGTTCAAGAACCACCAGCAGCCAAAGACCAGCAGATTCCGGTATTTGCGCGCGGTGATGGCCAGCTCATGCTGGTTTTCCCGGGAGAGCATGGTCACCAGGAACTTGTTCTCAGGATACTCTGAACACAGCTGTTCCACGACGCCGATTTCCGCCTTGCCCACCGAGTCCCCCGCCAGTTCCAACCCGGGGTTCACCAGCTTCTTCACGCCGATCATCATGGCAAAGGGAATCCCCTGCTCCCGGCAGACCGGCAGGATGCACTCCTTCAGCACTCTACTTCTCAAGGAGTTATCATCCACTGTAAAAGTGGGAGGCAGCGAGGCCGCCATGTACAGGGCGTCGATCTTCTCCACCCAATCTGTGAGAAACCTGCGAACTTCCGCGGCCGAATTCCCGCCGAAATCACCAGTTACATTATACCCTTCCCCCTGGAGCACCTCAGCCGCCGCGGGAAAGTTCATCAGTAAAGGATCAATGCGCAGGGACGATTTGAACCTGGGATCCCCAGCTGTGCCCCGCTTCCAGACTGCCCTTTCCTGGGGGTCGAAGGGATCGTTGGTCATGACTATCTCCTTAACGCCCGCCAGCTTAAACACCTGGTCGATCTGCCCCTGCAAAGTCAAGCCGCGGTAGTACTCTCGATAGGCTTCCAAGGAGCGGCTTTTCACATCCAGACCGAGGCGGTTTAAGATGGTGAGCACCCCCCGCTGGGCTTCGCTCACGGGCGAACGGTCCAAAAACAGAGTCTGCCACACCAGCTCCGCCTGCCGAGCTTTGGGCAGCCGGAAAAACTCCCGGTAATCCAGGGAACTGTAGCGGAAAAACTCTGCGATCAAGTAATGGTAGGTCAAAATCTCATCAATGCCCCAGAGCAAAAGACCGTCGAAATCCGCCGGAAACAGGTGCGTGTGCACATCCACAATTTCCAAGTTAGCCAGCTGCTCGTCGATGATTGCCTTTAGTTCAACCCGGTTCATCTCACTCCACCCCTTCTCGTTAATTAAGCAAATAGCTCTCTCAACACTAGAGTTGCTGCTCCCACCGTGACCGAATCGGCGCCTAGACCCACCGGCTCAATGGCCAGGCTGGGCTGGGCCACATGCAGAATGCGGGCCTCCACGATCTCCCTGATTTTGGGCAGTAGGTAGTCGATGACGGGGAGGATGTCTCCGCCAATGAGTACCTTGGCGGGATTAAGGATGTTGATGGTGTTGGCGATGGCCGCCCCCAGATAACTGGCTGCCTCTTCCCAGAGCTGAACGGCCAGGGGATGACCTTGCCTGGTGGCCTCGACCAGGTGATGGAAGGTCAAGTGATCGGGATCAGTATCCACCAACTCCAAAAGACTCCCGCCATCTCCCCTCTTGAGAATCACCCGCATTTTTTTCAGGACTGCTTCGATGGACGCCACCGTTTCCAGGCAGCCGTAATTACCGCACTTGCACAAACTCCCGTCGGGAACCACGGTGGTGTGGCCGATTTCACCGGAGCTAAAACCCGCACCGGTGAAGGGCTGGCCGCCCAAGATGATCCCAGAACCGATGGATTGGCCCACCTTAACTCCCAAAAGATGCTGCACCCCGCGGCCGCTGCCGAACCAGTACTCCCCCAGCACCATGGCCCGGGCGTTGTTTTCCATGCGCACAGGCAGGCCGCAGTGCTCCCCAATCAGCTCAGCTAACGGCACATTGCGCCAGCCAATGGCGGGGGCAAAGAGGCTTACGCCCCTCTGGCTGTCCACCATACCATGCATGGCCACTCCAATGCCTGCCACCTGTATACCGCGCCTTCCCGCTTCCCGCAGCAGCTCCTCAATCACCGCCAGGATCTTCTCCTGGATGGGGGTCTTCCCCTCATCGGGTACATAGGCAACCTCTGCCCTGGCTGTGATCTGAGCCCCGAGATTAACCAGCACACCCGCGACAAAGGTGGTTTCCACCGCCACGCCCAGGACATGCACCGCCTCTGGTACCAGCCTCAGGGCAATGGGTTTGCGCCCCAGGTCATTCTGGCCTTCGCCCATCTCCTGCACCAGCCCCGCCTCGATGAGGGCAGCTGTAATCCGGGTGATGGTGGAAGGATGCAGGCCGGTAAGGCGGGCCAGCTCGGCGCGGGAGATGGATCCCGCTTCCCTGATCAAGCGGAGCACCAGCCTCGGGTTAGCCTCCTGTAATACCGGCAGGCTGCCTAGAATCTC
The DNA here is from genome assembly GCF_041936445.1 of Candidatus Darwinibacter acetoxidans. Lineage (NCBI taxonomy): Bacteria > Bacillati > Bacillota > Clostridia > Candidatus Darwinibacteriales > Candidatus Darwinibacteriaceae > Candidatus Darwinibacter > Candidatus Darwinibacter acetoxidans. Next base: position 54,930 of record NZ_JBHGXH010000096.1, read on the forward strand.
CACTTAACTTTTCTCCCTCTCAAAAAAGATTTATTGCCTCACGCAACATCTTCTCTTTCGGAGGGACAATTCCTGCTGTGGAATCCCGAAATTATGCCCCATTTTGGGACAAAAAAATGCCCCTAAACTTCCCCTTCATTGCGCCGTGCAACTTAACTGCAGAGGGATCGAGCAGCTCAAGCCATCTTCCATTGAACATGGATGGACAGTGGTTTATCATATCGTCAAGGAGCCATTGGTCTACATTTGATGGGCGAACGCCTTAAGGGAAAGGTGGAGAGCGGTGCTTTTTGGAGTGACAACCATGACCTTTTTCTACCGTCCAATTCTGGAAGCAGTGGAAATCATCGCCAGGTGCGGCTTTGACTGCGTGGAGATCTGGGCAGACCACGCTTGGGACGAGCGGGACGGGGCCAGCAGCGCCGAGCTCAAAGCGGCACTGGCCAAGCACAACCTTAAATCCACTGTACACTGCCCCATTATGGACATCAGCATCACCAGCCCCAACCGGGGTATCCGGGAGGAATCCATCCGGCAGACCCTGCGGGCCATTGATCTCGCCAAGGAACTGGGCTCCAGGCTGATTGTGATCCACCCCGGCAGTAAGTTCTCCCGCCTGGAGCGGAACGATGCACACTGGAACTACCAGGTGGATTCCATGGGAAGAATCCTGGGCTACGCCAGGGAGCAGGGCGTGCTGGCCGCGGTGGAAAACATGGACAGCGACAAAGAGGTGGTATCTGTCAAAGACTGGGGTGACTTAGAACGCCTGTTTAGCGACGTGGGCAGCATAGAACAATGGGTAACCCTCGATGTCACCCACCTGCGGGATACGGATAGGATCCTCTCCTTCATCGCAGGGGCCGGCTCCCGCATCGCCCATGTCCATCTAAGCGATGCCACAGCAGAGCAGATGCACCTGCGCCTCGGCCAGGGCTCCCTGGACCTGCCGCGGATCGTCACCGCCCTCCGGGACGCTGGCTACCGCGGAGTCTGGTCACTGGAGTGCTTTATCCCCGACAACAACGAAGAGAAACTCAGGGAAGAACTGGCCAAGGCCCAAGCCCTGTTCAGCTGAAAAACGACCCTTTTCTGGCAAAAGAAAAGCGGGCATCACCCCGGTAGCACGGGGAGATGTCCGCCTTGGGGCTGGGCCACTTCACTCAGCCAGTTCAGGAATCCTTTTGATACGGGGATCAGTGAATATGTCTGAAGCGTCATCGCTGCTGGAGGAGAACTCAGAAACAATGGCTCCCTCCGGACCTGCCTGGAACCAATGTAAGGTGTTGGGGGGAAGAGTGTACTGCTCCCCCGGACTTAGGACGATTTCGTGCCACACCGTGTAATACTTCTCATCTCCAGCTGGCGGCCTCACCTGGGGATTAGGCGTGGGCTCGCCTTCCACATAGAGGTAGACCTTGCCGTAGCGGCACCGAAAGGTCTCCTCCTTGCCCGGTTCGCCGCCGACGCGAGGGGGATGCCGGTGTTCAGGGCAGGTCTGATGGGGAAAGAGAACTAACTCTTTGGCGCAATAGCGATCTGTATTCACATAGGTCAGCAGCTGCAAGCCTGTGCGCTCAATGTCCCCCAATCCGAAATCGGCGATTTCCACCGTGGAAAACTCTTCGTCGGTGATGACGATGTTGGCTTTGGCTAGAAAATCCCTGGTCCTGGCACGCAGCTTTTGAACAGTTTGCTTAGCCAGCAATGCTTGGCCTCCTTTGCTTGCGGAATCTCCCAAATTGGCGGCTCATTGCAAAATGAAGAGAAAAGTGGAACCTTCCTGGACATAAGGATACCACATCCCGTCGAAGGTTTGAACATCTCGCGGCGTTCGCAAGTTTACACAGCTCGTGAAATGGCACATCACTACATAAAGCCTCACCCATGGTTAGGTGAGGCTTACGTGTTTAGAGCACATAGCTTTCCAGGGCTTCCAGGTCTTTGATGATGATCACCTTGTTGCCCACAAGTTCGATGTAACCGAGTTCTTTGAACTCTCCGAGTTTCCTGGTGATGGTTTCTCTCCTGAGGCCAGAGTAATTGCCCAGCTCCTCCCGGTTCATGGAGAGTTCCAGACGGATGCCCTCCTGTGTCTCCTGACCGATGCGCTTGGCCAGTTTGAGCAAAAGCCCCGCGGTCTTCATGGAGGCGTTGCTGGTGGCCAGGCGCTGAATGAGGTCTTCCGCCCAGCGGATGCGCTCGAAGCTCTTCACCAAGACGCTGCGCAGCACCACCGGCGAATCGTAGAAGTACTTGTCGAAGGCCGCCTTGGGAATCACCACCACCTTGCAGTCGGTGAGGGCTTGGCCGATGTAGCGGTAGGGAGTCTGGACCAGCAGATTGAGGCCGCCCACGAAATCGCCATCGCGGTAGATGTAGAAGATCTGTTCCTCACCGTCCATGGTGTTCACAAAGATCTTCATCTGACCCTGGTAGATGAGGTACATGAACTCAGGGGGATCTCCGGTTTTGAAGATATACTCCCCCTCCTTGATATCCGCCAGGATCACCTGCTGCAGCACATCTTCCACATCTTCTTCAGCCAGGTCACCAAAGAGGGGCAGGCCCCGCAGCACAGAAAGCAGCGCCGATCTACCCAAATCCGAGGCTGCCTTGTCCCTGCCCTGGGTGAACTTTTCCTGCTTCTTCTCTGCGTAGGCTTGGCGCTCTTCCCTGAGGCCCTGGGCAAAAATCTTGTTGGCGTAAACCTCCAGCTCCTTGGCCTTCTGCTTATCCATGGGCTCCACTCCCTCCAGCCGGTAGGGCAGACCCAACCGGGCATATTTCTCCACCCCTGAAGTATGGTAGGGGAGGATTTCAATGCGGTCCACCCGCTTCCAAATGGGCCTGATCAGCTCAATGAACCTGCGCATGGACTCTTCGTTATCTGTAAACCCTGGCACCATAACGTGGCGCACCCAGATCTGCCCCCGAAAGCCGTTCTCCTCCAGATCCGTGAGGAAGTTCATATAGGCGGCGAAACCATCAACGGCGGTGAGCTCTGCAAAGGATGCCCGGTCAAAGGCCTTCACATCCAAAAGGAGCGTATCCACCAGGGGCAGGATCCTCCTGTAGTACCTGGGATCACCAAAGCCAGAAGTGTCAACACAGGTATTGTAACCTTCCCGCTTAAGAATTTGCAAGCAGGCGTGGAGAAATTCCCCCTGCAGCAGGGGTTCGCCCCCCGAGAAGGTGACGCCCCCTTCTTCCCCGTAATAGGAGCGGTAGCGCTCCACCGTTTTGAGCACCTCTTCCGGGGTGAGCAGCTGACCTCCCCCCCGCCTTTGGGTATCTGGATTATGGCAGTAGGCGCAGCGCAGGGGACAGCCCTGGAGAAAGAAGATGGTCCGGGTTCCAGGGCCGTCCACCAAGCCCATGGTTTCAATGGAGTGTACGAAACCGTGCATGGCGCCTCCTACACCGCCTCGTGGAATGTGCGGTTGATCACATCCAGCTGGTGCTCCCGCTTCAGGCGGTTGAACCGCACGGCATAGCCAGATACCCTGATGGTGAGGTTGGGGTACTTCTCCGGATGCTCCATGGCATCCAACAGCAGCTCCCGATCGAGGACGTTCACATTGAGGTGGAACGCACCGCGGCCGAAGTAGCCGTCCATGATGTTGGTGAGATTGGTGACCCTCTCAGCCATGTTCTTACCCAGGGCACTGGGCACGATGGTAAAGGTGTTGGAAATGCCGTCCTGGTTGACCTGGCGGTAGGGCAGCTTGGCCACGGAGTTCAGGGAGGCCAAAGCGCCCAGTTTGTCCGCTCCGTTCATGGGGTTAGCCCCGGGGGCAAAGGGCTCGCCCTTCTTGCGTCCATCGGGGGTGGCACCGGTCTTCTGGCCGTACACCACGTTGGAAGTGATGGTGAGCAGGGACAGGGTATGCTCAGCACCGCGGTAGGCTGGATGCCGGCGCAGAGCTTCCATGAAGTACTGGTTGATTTCCACCGCGATCTGATCCACCCGGTCGTCATCGTTGCCGTAGCGGGGGAACTCTCCCTCCACCTCGAAGTCCACGGCGATACCGTACTCATCCCGGATGGGCTTCACCTTGGCGTATTTGATGGCCGACAGGGAGTCGGCGGCAATAGACAGGCCCGCCAAACCAAAGGCGATATACCTGTGGACATGGGGGTCGTGCAGCGCCATCTGTCCTGCCTCGTAAGCGTACTTGTCATGCATGTAGTGAATGGTGTTCATGGTGTTCACGTAAACTTCAGCCAGCTGGTCCATGACCTGCTTGAAGGAAGCCAGAACTGTCTCGTAATCCAGCACTTCCTGGGTGTTCCTCTCGATCCCGGGCAGGACCTGTACCGGCGCTCCGGTGTTTTTGTCCCGCTTCAGCTCGTCATAGCCGCCGTTGATGGCATAGAGCAGCGCCTTGGCCAGATTGGCCCTGGCCCCGAAGAACTGCATGTCTTTGCCCACCCGCATCGCGGAGACGCAGCAGGCGATGGCGTAGTCGTCACCGTAGATGGGCCGCATCAAATCGTCGTTTTCGTACTGGATGGAGGCGGTTTTGATGCTCATGGCCGCGCAGTATTCCTTAAAGGACCGGGGCAGCTCCGTAGACCAGAGCACGGTCATATTGGGCTCCGGAGATGTTCCCAGGTTGGTGAGGGTGTGCAGGAAGCGGTAAGCGGTCTTGGTCACCAGGGGCCTGCCGTCTTCACCCATCCCGCCAATGGCCTCCGTGACCCAGGTGGGGTCGCCGGCAAACAGCTCATCGTATTCCGGTGTGCGCAGGTGGCGGACCAGGCGCAGCTTGATCACCAGCTGGTCAACGAGCTCCTGGGCAGCCTGCTCGTCCAGGATGCCCCTTTGGAGATCTCGTTCAATGTAGATGTCCAAAAAGGCGGTGTTCCGGCCCAGGCTCATGGCCGCACCGTTGTTCTCCTTGACCGCAGCCAGGTAAGCGAAGTACAGCCACTGTACAGCTTCCTGGGCGTTTTGCGCCGGGCGGCCGATATCAAAACCGTACTTGGCCGCCATGGACTTCATAGCCTCCAGCGCCCGGATCTGCTCGGTCATCTCCTCCCGCAGCCGGATGATCTCTTCGGTGGCGGGGCCGGTGAGGTTCGCCTTATCCTGCTCGCGCCTTTCCTTGAGGTAGTCCACGCCATACAGGGCCACCCGGCGGTAATCGCCGATGATTCTGCCCCGCCCGTAAGCATCGGGCAGGCCGGTGAGCAAGCCCGCGGAGCGCACTTTGCGCATCTCTTGGGTGTAGGCGTCGAAGACACCTTGGTTATGGGTCTTGCGGTATTCATTGAAGCGTGCTTCCATTTCCGGATCCATCTGGAGACCGTAGGCATCCAGGGAGTTTTTGAGCATGCGGAAGCCGCCGTAGGGGTTCATAATCCGCTTCAGGGGCTCGTCGGTCTGGAGACCAACAATGATCTCCTTGTCCTGATCAATATAGCCAGGGGGGAAGTTGTCGATCCCGCTGAAGCGCTCCAGATCCACCTTGATGGTCTTGTTTCTCACCTCTTCTTGGATCAGGTCATTGACCCTGCTCCAGAGGCTGGCCGTTCTAGCTGTGGGTTCCGCCAGGAAACCCTCATCGCCGTAGTAAGGAGTATAATTGCTTTGGATAAAGTCGCGCACATCGATGGTCTCGCACCAGCGGCCTGGCTTAAATCCTTCCCAGGCCCGGGCCATTTCCGGGCGCCCAAATAGGTTTTCCCGCATGTTCTATCACCTTCCCAGCAAAAAGCTTTGCCCACTCGCAGGCAATGCTATTCTAACCGTTAATCTAGGAAGGCGCTGTGACGCGGATCACTTTTTCAACTTTTTTTGATGAAGGAAACGCTCACTAACTGTAAACTCTCCGCAAGGGCAAAAAAGCTGCCCTGCGATCTGTCTGCATCGCAAGGCAGCCTGTTTGTGCTTGCCTTAAGCACCCATCGCCCCAAAGCCGATCCGGGGGGGCCTTCAGCAGCTCCGCCACATCTTGATAGCCCTTGAGGCTGCGGATATCTTCCTCCAAAAACAGCTTAAAGGGATGCTGTCCCAGGCTCTGACCACACCCTCTCCGCCAGCGCCAGCTGGGCCCGCTCAAACAGGGAGCGCACCAACCGGCCGTTGGCGAAGGTCTCACCTTGGCTGCGGTGCAGCGCCTTGAGAAGGTTCTGCAGCTCCTGGGCGGCGGCGGGCGCCAGTCCATAGCCACCCTCCCGGCAGAACTTGAGGAAGATCTCATAGAGCTCGTCGGCTGTGTAGTGGGGAAACTTGATCTGAAACTGGATGCGGGAACGCAAACCCGGGTTCATCTGCAGGAACTCTTCCATTTCCCGGCCGTAACCGCTGAAAATGACGGTGAGACTATCCCGCTCATCTTCCATCTTCTTAACCAAGGTAGCCACCGCCTCCTTGCCGAAATCGGTGGCGTAGCCGCCGTTGAGGCTGTAGCATTCGTCGATGTAGAGCACTCCCCCCCGGGCCCGCTCCACCACTTCCGCCGTCTTCTGGGCTGTGTGGCCCACATACTGCCCCACCAAATCTTCCCTGGCCACCTCCACCAGGTGCCCCCTTTCCAGAAGCCCCAACTCCTTGAGGGCCTGTCCCACCAAACGGGCCACGGTGGTCTTGCCCGTGCCCGGCGGGCCGGAAAAAGCCATGTGGGTGGTGATGGGCTGCGTAGGCAGTCCCTGCTCCCGGCGCCTTTGCTGCAGATGGACCAAGGCCAAAAGCTGGCTCACCCGAGCCTTTCCTTCCTCCAGACCCACCAGTCCCTTCAGCTCAGCCAAGGGGTCCTCCGCCCGCTTGGCTTCCGCCGTGACCCGGGTCTGGAAAGCGGGCCGGAAGTGCTGGGCCTCAAGAGAGGCAAAACGCCTCCCTTGGGGAGGAGCTTCCCCGGGGGACATGAAGTAGTTCATCATGGCCTTGTCCACCAGCTTTTCCACGGTGCGCATATTGAGAAAACGGGGCTGCTTCTGCTCCTCCTCCAGGCGCCGGCGCAGCTCCGCGGCGGCCGATTCTGTGAGCTTGAACCTGCTCCTCGCTGCGTATTTCCGCGCGTAGGCCAGAAAGTGCTGCCAGCTGTAGGCGGGGATGGAGATTCTCAGCTGAATCTCCTGGGCAAATTCCAGCTTCTCTAGGAGCGGCTCCCCACCCGGGGTATCAATCCCTAAAATCATGGTCCTTTCTTGGCTGAGCCCTTTCAGCTGCAGCCAGAAAATCTCCAGCAGTGGATTGGGGCCGTGGCCGCGACCGGGGACAAGCCCTGGCCCCAGGGGAATATAGAGCGGAGATCCGGCAGGGGCCTGGGCCAACCCTTCCATAGTCTCCAAGGTGAGCGTGTACAGGGGTCCAGCCGCCAGCCCACAGCCATTGAGCAGTTTGGCCAGGAGCTGGGCGATGCGCTTCTTACCGCCCCCCGGCGGTCCTTCGATCACGCAGTGCAGCTGCGGCAGATGCCGCAGGTGATGGCGCTCGCGGTGCGCCTTGATATTCTGCAGGGTGCGGGCTATCGTCAGCAGCTCTTCCCTAACCCCTTCCATCCCCACCAGGGACTTCAGCTCCCTGGCCACCTCGTCCCAAACCGGGGGCTCAATCTGGACTGGGACAGCTTCCAGCGCGGCGCGGCTTTTCAGAACGCTGATGGTCAACACTCCCCTCACATATTACCGTGCTTGAGTGTACGCTCTGCACAAAAAAGCAGGGACGTGGCTGAACCCCAGGCGGAGCAGCGCTCCGCCCAGGGCCACGCACCTGGTCTTCCACGGCATGCAGCCAGCTGTCGGAAGCCTGGATCCTCAGGAATCAGTATACCAATCCGAATCAGACCAATCCGCTTCGGGCCAGGGGTCCTCCTCGCACCAGCCCCACTCCTCTTCAGGGTGGAGGGGGTATCTACTGTGGCTGAGCCGCCGGTTTTCCCTCCGTTCCCGCTCTTCCCAGTAGTCCAGCCAAGGGGTTCGGCTCCCGCTTGCCTCGCAGTTGCGCTTCAGGCTCTCCACGACCAGCTTTTCGTAGGTCTGCATACTAGATGCCCATCCTCCCTTGCGGTATGAACTTAGCCATCGATACCTGCCCCGGGCCGCCTATCCCGCAGCCCGTCCTCCGCCTTTCAGCCGTTGAAGATAGAAGTTGTCCTCCTCAGCAGCTCTCCCCGCTCGCCACTCTTCCCGGGTGATGGGCCGCACCTCCGAAACTCCATTGGCCTTCACGCCGGGCATGTGCTTGGCCAGCAGCAGTACATCCAAACAAGTACTCTCCGGGCCCGTTTCCAGATACCTGGCTACGCTGATCTCCCTGCCAATGCCCACGTGTCCGTACCGGCACACTACTCGCCAGTATTTCCGTCTCAACAGAGCACCCCTTTGCTTGGATTGTTCGCGGCAGTCCTTCTCCGTGGCGAAAAGAGTCTTCAGCCTGCTCCTGGGAACACTCCGAAGGCCGATCACCTCCTGATCCGCTCTGTTTTCAGGACAAAGGTTGAGGCGGTTTTGTTTTGCGCTATTTGGCTGTCAAGGTGCGTAAGGCTTGTCCACGGTTTTGACGAAAAGAAAACGAACTTCTCCTGCCGTGTAGAAAAGTTCGTTTTGCTCCGGATTTCCTAGGTTTGATTTCGCATGGTTTTTATGCTTTGCCGTACAAAAAGCGATGTGGTTATACCATAAAAAGGGAGCGAAAGTCAAGGAGGTATTTTTGCCATCGGCCAGCCGAGGGGCCCTTTTCATCAGTTAGGCCGGGGAACGCCCCATCCACATCACCCACCCAGACTCAAGATCTTCCGCCAAACCCGTTCATGCACGGGAATGCCCAGCCGCAGGTTCTCCTCCCGCACCGCGCGGCGCCGCTGGCCGGGATAAACCACCCGTCCCCCTTCCTCCAGGGGCTCGGAAGCCAAAAGGTCCGCCAGTATCTCTTGGGCGATTTCGCCCGCACGGTCAGGGGGCACGATGCGGGTATAATCTATGGCAATAAACACCTGGGAGACTGCGGCATCTCCTCCGTATTTCCTCCCAATCATGGCCGTGGAGTTGCCGGCGGAAAAGGCTGCAGCAAAGAGGTCCAAAAGCAGGGCCAAAGCGGAACCCTTCCAGTAACCCATGGGCAGGATGCGCATGGTTTTCAAAACCTGCTCGGGATCGGTGGTGAGCTCACCCTGTTCATCATAGCCCGCGGGCAGGGGCATCTGCCGCCCGTCGAGTTTGGCCAGCTCCAGTGCCCCGTAGGAGAACTGGCTCATGGCCATGTCTACGACCACCGGCCCTTCTGGTCCCGGGAAAGCCAGCATCAGTGGATTGTTGCCCAGGCGCGGGTCGGCACCTCCCCACGCCGGCATATTGGGAAACGTATTGGTAAAGCAGATGGCAGCCAGACCCTGGGCACACGCCCTTAAACCGTAGGTGGCGGCCCGCATCCAGTGGTTGGTATTGCGCAGGGCCACAAGCCCGATCCCATACTCCCGGGCCAGTTCCACCGCGCGATCCATGCAGAAGAGGGCATTGGGCACCCCCAGCCCCATCTGCCCATCGTAGCGCTCTAGAGCGGCAAACCGTTCCACCAAAACGGGCCGTCCCTGGACATTGACCCAGCCCCGGTCGATGTTGCGGATCAACCAGTAAAAACGGTTGACCCCGTGGCTGTACACACCTTCCAGGGAGTTGGTGGCCATCTCCCGGGCCACCTGCTCGGCCAGATCCTCCGGGCACCCCCGGGTCAAAAGCACACTGCGCAAAACTTCCTGCACTTCCCCAAAGGGCACGCGCATCCCAATCCACCTCCAGAGATTTTCTGCTGCCTCCTTAGAATAATCCCTTTTTGTCTAATTCGACCCCCTATCCTGCTTTCTTTAGCCTTGCCCGAAAGCCCGCAAACAGGAATCGGCCGGCCCCTTGCGAAAGATAAGCTAGAGAAGGGGTGGGTAGCATGGCGCAAAAAATCCTCACTGTTCCCGAAACCATCACGGAAGAACTGGATTATTACCCTGTAGGCAATGAATGGATTGCCCTGCCGGAGGTCAACCAGTTCGGAAAGGTGGAAAGCTTCAACGTGATCAGCGAGTACCACAAGGGTATGCTTGAGGTTAGGGGAGGGGCAGACCCGCTGCTGGCCCCCTACCTTACTGTGGACGGCGAGGTGCAGGAATTAACTGATCTCTCCTGGACACGGCTGGAAGATTGGATTCCCCGCTTCACCCTCGGCGGTTCCGGCTGGAAGCTGGAGGGGACCGTGTTCTGCCCCAACGGCCGGCGGGGTTTTGTCTATCTTCTGTCTGTGACCAACACCGGTCCCACCAAGCGAAGGTTCACTTTAGGCTGGAGGGGCAGCTGGGGCAGCACCCTGTTCACAGCCTTCAGCAGCAGAAGGTCCCTGGGCAGCAATCTTGCCTGGTACAACAGGTGGACGCGCACCCTAACCTTTGAGCACAGGGCGGGCCTGCCGGTGGCCGCCTGGGCCCTGGGGCTTTCCCAGCCCCTGGCGGAATGCCAGTGGGAACTGGGCGGCGGTCAAGGTGAGGAAGAAATCACCTCCGCCCCGGGGAAAACCATCGATTTCTCCTTGGGGAAAAACGTGGAACTGCTGCCCGGGGATAGCTTCCAGCTGGCCCTCTATCTGGCAGCCAATCGGGAAGCGGATGGGGCCAGCACCTGTGTGGTGGACCTGCAGCGCCGCGGGTGGAGCAGCCTTTTGGAAAGCCACCGCAGCTGGCTGCAGGCCAAGCGCCCCGTAAAGCAGATTCAGGGAAGGGCCAGTTACTTAGCCAATCTCAACGGGTTTTTCAGCTGCTTTTTCGCCCGGGCCAAGTGCATCGACACAGAAAACACCGTGCTCATGACCACCCGCAGCCCCCGGTACTATGTGAGCGCAGCTTTTTGGGCCCGGGATGCTTATCTCTGGAGCTTCCCCGGGGTTTTACACATCGACCAGGAAGTGGCCAGGGAGTACCTGGAGTTGGGCCTGACCCGCTACTGGCGGAATCTCGCGCACCACGCCCTGTATATCGACGGAACCGAGCTTTACCCAGGCTTCGAACTGGATGAACTCTGCTCCTGGTTCCTTGCCCTGGACCAGTACCTGAGGGAAACGCGTGATTGGGACTTCCTGGATGAAAGGGTGCTGGAAGCCTGCTGGGATTTCCTGGAGAAGCTGGAGGCCTGTCGGGGCCAGCTTGGGCTCTACAAAACTTTCCTCTCCCCCACGGATGATCCCGTGGACTATCCCTACCTGACCTACAATAACGTTCTGGTCTGGAAGGCGCTCCAGGTGTCCGCCGGTGTACTGGAGAGACTCGGCCAAAGGGAAAAGGCGGAAGAGGTTCGATCTGAAAGCACCGCCCTCCACCGGCGCATCCAAGAACTCTGCATCACCGCTGGACCCCTGGGGCCCATGTACGCCTGGGCAGTTAACGACCGGGGGGAAGCGCAGCTTTTGGACCAGCCCCCGGGCAGCCTGCAGCTTTTGGCCTATTACGGTTTCTGCAGCCAGGATGATCCCGTCTACCGCAACACGGTCCAGTGGATTCAGTCCAGCCACAACCCCGATTACATCTCCGGTCGCTTCAGCGCTCCGGCTTGCGAACACGCTCCCCATCCCTGGGTTTTGAGCCTCTGCTACGAGCTGATCGGCGGAGATAGGGAGAAGGCTTTAGGACAGCTGCTGGCGGCGCCGCTGGACAACGGCATCGCCTGTGAAACCATTGATGCGGAAACGGGTCGCGCCAAAACGGGGGCCGCCTTCGCCACCTGTGCCGGCTTTCTCTCCCACAGCCTGTTCCTGGCCCTTCAGGAAGGACTTCCCGCAGCAGTGGAGTAAAGCGTTAGAGGCAGAAGAAAACACACTAACGACGTAGGAGGATTGCATGAAGGGACGCAGATACATTCTCTTTGACCTGGATGGAACACTCAGCGATTCTGGGGAGGGCATTGTGAACTCAATAAGCCACGCCCTTAAGCACTTCGGCCTGGAAGGTGATCCCCAGATCCTGAGGACCTTTGTGGGTCCGCCCCTCATGGATTCTTTCCGGCAGCACTTTAACCTCCCGGAAGAACAGATCACCGAGGTCATCCGCATCTACCGTCAGCACTACCACGATCATGGCTTTTACCAAAACGCGCTCTACGAGGGCATTCCCGAGCTCCTGGCCGATCTGCTTAAGGCAGGCAAGACCCTGGCCGTGGCCACCACTAAAGCAGAGGTCTATGCCCACAAGACCTTGGCCTACCTGGGTATTGACAAGTTTTTCCCCAAGGAGTTGGTGGTGGGCGCCCATTTGGATGGCACCCGCTCCAACAAGGGAGAGGTGATCGCCACCGTCCTGGAGCGCCTGGGGGGCGGCACGGAAGATAAGGTGATGGTGGGTGACCGCAAGTTTGACATCCTCGGAGCCAAGGCCAACGGACTCGATGTCATCGCGGTCACCTATGGCTTCGGTGATCGGGAAGAGATCGAAGCCCACGGCCCCACTTTGATTGTGGATTCGGTTCAAGACTTGAGAAAGCTGCTCCTGGGATAAAAGCAAGCCACACTCAGCCCTGGGGCAACCGTCTCAGATACGTTACCCCCTGCCCAGCTGACTCTTCCGGGCTGGGCAGGGGCAGATACTCGAGGCCCAGTGACCCCCTGTAACCTGCGGCCGAAAGCTCCCTGAGTAGGCTGGGGAAATCCAGATGCCCCCAGCCTGGGGCCAGGCGGTTGCTGTCAGCCAGATGTACATGGAAAAGGTATTCAGCGTACTGGCGGATGGGTCCCATGAGACAAGCTTCTTCGATATTCATATGAAAGGTGTCCAAAAGCAGGCCAACCTGCTTTGAACCGAATTGCTCGATAAAACTCACCGCTTCCGCCGCAGTGTTTAGGAAATCCGCCTCATACCTGTTGATTGCCTCTACACACAGCTGGACGCCGCATCTTTCTGCCTCTTCCAGGCAGCACCGGAGTGAATCCACCACATGCCTGTATGCCGCTTGGCGCCCCTCTGCTGCGGAACCCAGCCGGCCCTTGATGGTCCCAATGATCACCTTCGCCCCTAAGATTTGAGCAAGTTGGATGTGAGCCTTAATGCGCTTAACAGCTTCGGCGCGAACCGCCGCATCTGAACAGGCAAAGCTGAGGCCATCCAGGGTGTAGGCCTGGCCGGTGCCCAACGTGGAAACCTGGAGCGACGTTCCCTCGAGAGCCTGGACAAGGCTGCCCAAATCCAGTCCCTTTGGGTCTCGCACATGCAGCTCAACCTGGCTAAAGCCAAGGCGCTGCGCTTTTCTGATCTGTGCGGTAAGATCCCCCTGAAATACAATGGGCGCTCCCGGCGAGCGCACATCCGAAATGGTTATGCTTAGTTCCATGTTTCACCTCATCAACTTTCCTAATTTGCCAGCATTGAGACTACTGGAAGGGTGATCATGCTCAGCAGTGTGGTGACAACTAGCGCTATCACGGCAAACTCGCCGTCCCCTCCGAATTTCTCAGCCAACACAGGCGTACTAGCCATGCTGGGCATGGCTGCCTGCATGAGTGCCACGGTGCGAATAGTGGGACTCAGGTCAAAGGGCAGCATGAGGATATAGGCCAAAAGGGGCGAAACCAGCAGCTTACACAAACAGACTAAGATCAAGTCCTTGCTTAAGACCTTGGAACCCTTCTTTACGCCACATAAAAGGTATCCTGTGATCAACATGGCCAAAGGCACAGTGGCGCTGCCCATGGTCTGGAGGGGAACAAGCGCCACCGAAGGTATCTGCACCTGTCCCCAGTTCAGCAGGATTCCCAGAACAGCACTGATCAGCGCAGGGTTGATTAGGCCCAGCCAGTGCTTTTTCTGTATGGGACCGCCCTGCAGAGCAAGAATGGCCACTGAACAGAAGGCAATCGTCACTCCAACATCGTACAACACCGCATAGGCCAGCCCCACTTCACCCAGGACAGATACGATCACGGGAAAACCGATGAAGGCTGTGTTGGGCATGGAACAAAGGACTGCAAAGGTTCCCCGGCGCTCCTTGGCAACTAAGTTCATCCTCCCGAAGAGATTGGCGATAACCATCATGCCTAGGATGACAGTGAGGGACAGAAAGGGCAGTACAATCCCAGAAACAAGGCTTTCCCACGTAATATCCGTGGTCATGGAAACCAGGATGAGGGCGGGGAGAGCAATGTGCAGCATAATATCAATCACGGAATCCTTCGCTTCTGCCCGGAAAATCCCGGTGTATCTGGCGATAACTCCAAACAGGGCCAAGGAAAAAACCATCAAAATCCTCACAAAGATGACAGACGGGGCGATAGAGATTGCCATTTCCCTCTCCAATCCATGGCGTATTC
>NZ_JBHGXH010000097.1:0-2091 GCF_041936445.1 Candidatus Darwinibacter acetoxidans
TGACAGCACTATTGACATCAAATCTAACAACAAATATTCACTGATAACCCTTATAAATTGGGGCTTATACCAGTCTGACGGTGATAACTTTAACAGTAATCTTGACAGCAACCTTGACAACAAACGGACAACAAACGGACAACAAACGGACACATACAAGAATAATAAGAATGATAAGAAGGATCTTATATATGTCCTGACCGCAGATGAAAACAACTTTCTGGACACCCTCGCCACGATTGAAAATTACCCCCTTGACCGTAAACGCGATCTTAAACTCTATCAGACCCTGGCCGAGCGCTACCCCCAACTTGACCTTATCGCCGCTATCGAGCAGTGGGCGGCTTACAAGTTGGACAAGCCTCTTAATGGAAAGTCTAACCCCCGCAGCCAGATAAACACAGCCTTTAAAAAATATCTGGAGTGGGGGAAATGTCTAAAAGAAAGGAGCGCTAAAAGTGGAGCAGTTAAAGGACATCCTGCCGGGAGCGATCCCGCTGGAAAATACCGCCGCTTCGTCAAGTCTTAAATGCGAAAAGTGCGGCGGCGAGATAAAGCCCGTCACCGTCGCCATCGGGGGAGCGGTTTATAGCTTTACCCCCCGCTGTGAGTGCGAGATTAAGCGGGAGGCGAAAGAGGAAAGCGCCCGCCTTGCCCGCGAACGCCAGGATCACCTTGACCGCTTATTTGACAACTCCGGCCTGGGCCCGCGATATGGCAGATGCGCCTTTGACAACTGGAAGAACCTACCCGGCACAGATGCCGCGCTTAAGGTTGCCGCCGACTATGCCGCAAACCTTAAGGAGAATATCACCGGCGGGCGCGGCTTCCTACTTTTCGGCCCGCCGGGAAACGGCAAGTCTCACCTGGCCGCTGCTGTGGTACGCGAAGCCCTGGCGCAGGGCTATACCGCCATCTTCGAGCGTGTGCCGCGCTTGCTCTCCCGGATTCGCGCAACATATCGCGATAACAGCCCTGTGAGGGAGGCGGAAATTATGAGGGGGCTTACCCAGGCCGACTTGCTGGTTTTGGATGACGCCGGCGCCGAAAAGTGGACCGAATGGACCGAGCCGACACTCTACACGATCATCGACGAGCGGTATTCCTTTTGTAAGCCGCTGATCATCACCACTAATAGCACCCTCGACGAGCTCGAAAAGAAGATCGGCGACCGCGCGATGGATAGAGTTTTGGAGATGTGTGAGATTGTGGAGAACACCGGGGAAAGTTACCGGAAAATGATCGCAGGAGGTAAACGATGAAACTTAGACGCTGGCAGTTTTTACTCATCAGCATCCTACTGATGCTCATTGTCCTGGCCCTCGGCACCGGCAGATATTTTGCCCTCGTGCGCCAGGAGCGGCTTGAAGAGATCCGGCAGATTGAAGAGGAAAACGAGCGGTTGATCAAAAAGGCCCGCCAGGCCCAGGAGCAGATCCGGATCATGGACGAGCGCCTGGTGGAGCTAGAGGAAATGTTGCTCAACTTGCAGCGGACAGAGCAGATAGTGAGCGGAACCCTACCCTCCCGCGGCGGGCGTCAATACACGGTGACAACCATGCCGCTTCTTTCTCCATCCGGCTTCAGCCCTGCAAGATTCGAGCGGGCCTTTAAAGGCACCCCGCTGGCTGGCATTGGCGAAGCACTGGTCCAGGCCGAGGCCGAAACCGGGATCAACGCCTTGGTGCTTGCCGCCATCGCCGCGCACGAATCCGGCTGGGGAAGATCCAGGATCGCCAAAGAGAAAAACAACCTGGCCGGGCTGGGGGCTTACGATCACTCACCGGGGAGTGCCATACGCTTCGAGAACCGGGAGGAGTGCGTGATGTTTTTAGCGGAGTTGCTACGGGACAGGCCCGGAAGCCTGGAGGAAATTGGCGGGTGGTATGCGAGTGATCCTCGCTGGGCGGCAAAGGCGGGAAGGTGCATGAAGATTATTGCGGAGGCGGGGCAATGACCCACCTATCCTTATTCACCGGCATCGGCGGCCTTGATCTTGCCGCTGAGATGGCAGGCTTTAAGACTGTCGGGCAAGTGGAAATAGACGATTATCGCAACCGTGTCCTGGAGTATCACTGGCCTGATGTGCCG
>NZ_JBHGXH010000098.1:0-1582 GCF_041936445.1 Candidatus Darwinibacter acetoxidans
GGCGATCCGGGCGTATCAATCAACAAGGTCTTTAACGACATCAAGAAGGAGGAGACCCTCCAGAGACGCCGGGAAGAACTCGCTGAGAAGGGGGCGGCAGTCGTCAAACTTCCGCCGTCCGTGCAGGTGTACCATGGCGACTTCCTCAAGGACTATCATATACTCGGTGAGGGATCGGTCGATTGCATCATCACGGATCCGCCATACGTTAAGGACTGGTTGGAGAACTATGAGGGATTCGCGCGAGCGGCGGAATACGTCCTGAAACCCGGCGGATTCCTGATAACCTACGTGGGCCACATTCATCTCGATCGCATCCTCGATCAGATGTGCAGACACCTTGACTTCTACTGGATTGCCGCCCTGAAACACGCCGGAACGACAAAGGCAGTTCATTCTCGGAGTGTGATGTGTGGGTTTAAGCCGATCCTGATATTCCACAAGCCGCCCCGGATGGCCCCGAAGCGGTATTTCTGCGATGTCATTCTCGGCACCGGGCGCGAGAAGTCGGCGCACGAGTGGCAGCAGGGCAAGGAAGAATTGCGGCAGATATTCGAGCCGTTCACCGATCCGGGAGATACCGTCCTCGATCCATTCATGGGATCCGGCACGGTCCTCGATATGGCCCGGGAGATGGGGCGGAAGGCGATCGGGTTCGATATCGACGCGGTGAACGTGCAGATTGTCAGGGGGCGGGTTGCAGGTGTCACGTAAAGATTGGCGAGCCCTTAACGCAGGATACTCTCATGATCCGGAGTTCGTCGTCGCCGCGAAGCTCAACGCCCTCTTTATCCACGATGGCATCCGGGCTGAGCGTCCGGTCGGGCGAGACCGGGCGAAGTTCTCGCCGCAAGACGTGATCGTCCACACCTACGATCGGCGGTCACTGACGTTTGGAAAGGAGATATGCAAGATCGACGTTGAACGCAAACCCAACGATGTTTTCGAAGAATATCCCTCGCCTCCGAGACGGTGGCACTCGTGGTCATTTCTCGCCCGGAAGGTCGATAAGGCGTCGAACCGGGATCAGGATGTTTACCTCCTCGTCGATCGAGAGATATCCGATCGGGTATTCTGGATCACATATGGCGCGATCCGAGGACACTTCTCGTTAGTTACCGAGGTGGATGAGTGGCTCGTCCGGGATCGGTATTATCGCGCACCGATTGATAGTCAGGTCGCCGTGCAGAGGGGATACTCGACACTCTGTCAGTATATCGTCGGTCTCCGTGACGGGAAGAGCGACCTGCGGACGTATGGAGTGATCGCATGACCCACCCGATCCTCTACATCTCCGGTCCCTACTCCGCCGGCAGCGGGCGCACGGTCGCGGATAACATCGCGGTGCTCCGGGAGCGGTGCTACCGCGTGCGTGAATATTTCGCCAAAAAGGAGGCGACACTTTGAGCGGCACTATTGTTCTAAAAATACCGTATGAGTCCAAATCGTTTCACGCCGCCCGGGCGGCCCTGCAGGAGCCGCTCCCCGTCGAGACCTACGAGGCGCGGCAGGAGATCCTCTCCAGGATCCAGGAGTGGACTGGAGTCACGATCGCCCTGGAGGACGCGGCGTATATCCCGCT
>NZ_JBHGXH010000099.1:0-1872 GCF_041936445.1 Candidatus Darwinibacter acetoxidans
GCACCGTGTTCTTGCTCATCCGCGGGAGTTTTTTTTGAGTACCTGTTCTGCATCCTGGGGTCGGCGGTAATCCCGCGGATAGGGTTTCCCAAAGAACATGCCAAACGATTTGAGGATCCGCCGGACCTGGTCCAGACTGTAACTGACGCCGAACTGCGACTGGATCAGGCGCTGGACTTCGGCGGTTGTCCAGTCTTCTTTCTCCCGGAGTTTTTCAAGCAAAGCGGTTTTCTGCTCGTCAGTGAGTTTCGAAGGGTGGCCACCGGCATACTTCGGAACCAGCCCATCCGGCCCCTCCTCGTTCCAGCGTTTCTGCCAGTTGTAACCAGTCTGATGAGAGACCCCAACAGCTTCCGCAGCGTCGACAACGCTCATTCCCTTCTACCGTAGCCGAATAAACACGAGGCGCGGGATCACCTGGGGCAATCCTTTGGGGTGCTTGATCTGTTTATTCAGGACAGAAAGGGGAACGTGCCTGACGATCGCGATCTGTTCACGCCCAGCCATAGAGGTATGAGGAACTCAAGGTTCAAAAAAGGTAACTATTCAGGGCACCCGATGAGCCGCCGTCGGCATGAAGGGTGTTCCCTCAAACACCCTTCTCAGTTCCGGTAATACCGGGCGATCATGCTTCTTGATCGTCGATATGAATCCTCTGACCCTGCAGAAATTCATAGCCCCCTCCTCACTCCGGAATACTCCGGAGATCTTCTGTTTTAGCTTCATCATCCGAAGGTCTCTCTCGGCCTGATTGTTGGTGAAGGGGATGGTGAAATCCTTCATGAATACCAGGATCTCTTCCTGGTACTTGCGACAACGATCCAGGAGATTCTTTGCTTTCGACTGTTTCTTTCTCCCATGCTTTCCCTGTCCCCCTGGGGTCTCGGAGATTTTCGTTTCCTCCTCCGCTGCTTTGAGAATCTTCTGATACTGTTCTTCAAAGGCAGCGATTCTCTCCGGCGCGAGAATAGTCTCCTCTTCTTTTGCGCCATCCACCGCGGCTTTTATCCCGATGAGGAGGTTGCTCAGAGCTTCGCTCCACTGATGGTTGTAGTTCTCCGAGATCCCCCGGAGTTCGCGCAGGAGATGGGCGTTACAGATAGCATGATCACTGGTATACCTGAAGTATGGCGCCCAGAAGTCATGGATCATCGTTCCCTGGAATGCGGGCAGGATCCCCATGGCGTCGGTTGCTTGCGCTCCTCGTTTTCGATGGCACCCGTAGGAGGTGAGGAGGTCGGTACTGGCGACATGCAGCCAATGCCGCGTGTCGCCCACCCGCATGCTGGTTTCATCGACATGGAGAACCTGTGCATCTTGCAGGAGGTTTCGGGTATGTTCTTCAACTCCGGTCAGGTTTCGAGAGCACTCGCCCGTGATTGCAACCACAGTTGCCTGGCTCAACGAGTGGCCAAAGAGGTCAAAAACCATCTCAGAGGCTCGTTCATAGGGAAGCAGCTGGTAGATGCAGAAATAGACCAGGAGCGCCTTCAGGTTGATGCCATACTGCACGGGGTGCGCTACCTCGACAGGAAATTCAGTTGGGTGAAAAAACCCACAATGGGGGCACCGTTTGTGTTCTGCACGGTGTTCAGTCACGATAATCCGGGGAGGAGGTATGTCAAAAACCTGACGTCGTTCTACGACAGATGGGTCGACATGTTCCAGGG
Organism: Candidatus Darwinibacter acetoxidans; assembly: GCF_041936445.1. Lineage (NCBI taxonomy): Bacteria > Bacillati > Bacillota > Clostridia > Candidatus Darwinibacteriales > Candidatus Darwinibacteriaceae > Candidatus Darwinibacter > Candidatus Darwinibacter acetoxidans. The sequence continues at coordinate 1,671 of NZ_JBHGXH010000099.1, forward strand.
ATGCCCCGCACCGGGAACAGGTGGAAGCAGTATGGACGATGACCACATCCGGGTTTGGAACAAACTGAAGGGTATGACCTTCGTGGCCCTTCTGACCACCCGGAGGGCGTTCACCCTTCTTCCGTGATGTTTTTGGTCGATGAAACCCATCCATCGAGGGAGGGCGACTGCTGTTGCGACTGTTCTGGTTCAACTGGGATTC
>NZ_JBHGXH010000100.1:0-3221 GCF_041936445.1 Candidatus Darwinibacter acetoxidans
CCAAGAATGCTGCCCGGCCTGAATATTTTGTCATCTGCCGGGACGGCCGAATCTACTGGTGGTGTCTGTTCGAGATGAACAACATCGCTAAGAGCATCCCAAGCGCCCGATGGAACAGGGAGATACGGGCCTGGGAATATCCGGCGACACCGGCGGCGGCTGCCGCCATTGCCAAACATATCCAGAGCGAGTATATTCACCCTGACGTCCTGGCGATGGCCAACACCATCATCGAAGCCGCCGCCGCCAAGCGGATGAGCGATGAGGAGCTGCCGGATCACCCTAGCGGCACCCCCTCCTGGGTTCACCAGAAGCGGGCATTCCAATTCGCCAAGAATCTGTCTGCTGTAGGACTGTTTATGGAGATGGGGTCCGGCAAGACCAAGGTGGCGGTGGACCTGATCACCAACCGGGACCACAAGCGGGTCCTAGTGGTCTGTCCTAAGTCCGCTATGGTGGACGTCTGGGCCCGGCAGGTGCCGATGTACTCCCATATCCCCATCGACGTAGCGATCCTGAACGGATCTACCGCTGGTAAAAAGATGGAGCAGGCCAAGGCCGCCCTGGCCCAAGTGGAGGATGCCAGTAGGCCGATCATCTTGGTGGTAAATTATGAGAGCATCTGGCGGGAACCGCTGGGATCCTTCTTAAAGCAGGCCAAGCTAGACTGTGTGGTGCTGGACGAATCCCACCGAATCAAGAGCCCCGGCTCCCGGGTCAGCCTCTACTGCGCCGAGCTAGGTAAGCGGGTGCCGTATCGGATGGCCTTGACAGGGACGCCAGCACATAACAGTCCGCTGGACGTCTACGCCCAGTACCGCTTCCTGGACCCGGGGATATTTGGTACCAACTTCAGTGCTTTCCGAAACCGATATGCCGTTATGGGTGGATATGGCGGCTATCAAGTAATTGCCTACCGGATCAGTCCCACCCTGCCAGACGGCCAACCGAACCCCTACTACAGCCTAAAACTGGACCGGGAGTTCCAGGAGCGGATGTATTCGATCGCCTTCCGGGTCCGCACCGGCGACGTCTTGGACCTGCCGCCGGAGATGGATGAGGAGCGCCGGTTTGACCTTAGCAATTCCGCCCGGAGGATTTATGCCAAGTTGTACAAGGATATGGTCGCCGACGTTGGATCCGGTAAGGTGACAGTCACTAACGCCTTGACTCGACTCCTGCGGCTGCAGCAAATCACCTCTGGGTTCCTGCCGGTAGAGGATGATAAAGACGGCACCACCAATCTGCAGCAGATCGACACCGGCAAGCAGGAACTACTGGCAGACCTGTTGGAGGACCTCCCGGCCCATGAGCCCTTGGTGGTATTCTTTCGGTTCACCCACGACGCTGATTCTATCCGTCAGAAAGTGGAGGCCGCCGGCCGCCGCTACTACGAATTGTCCGGACGGATTAACCAGCTTGAGGACTGGAAGACCGAGTGTCCTGGTGATCTTCCAGCTGGTGTGATCGCTGTCCAGATCCGGGCCGGCGGCGCTGGCGTGGACCTCACCCGGGCCTGCTACTGCGTTTACTACTCGCCGGGATTCTCGCTGGGGGACTACGACCAGAGCCGTCGCCGCATCAACCGGCCTGGCCAGACCCGACCGGTACGATTCTACCACTTGATCGCCAACGGCACGGTGGACGAGAAGGTGTACGCCGCCCTGAAGGCTAAGACTGATGTGGTCAGCCACATTGTGGATGGTATGAAACTGGAGGCCGCCCAGGGCAGTAAGAAATGAAATCGGATGGGCAGGTGGCAGGAGTGGATTTTCTCCTGTCATCTATTGTATTGCCTACAACAGCAGATATCTAATGTGTCAAACAAATACTTGACAAAGATATGTAACCTGTGGTATAATAAAAGTGGAAGAGATGTCAAATAGATACTTGACAAAAATATATTAGATGTGTTATAATAAAATTAGGATAAAATTAAAAGGAGGAGTTTAAATGAAGAAATCAATGATAGTGTGGGTAATGAATGAAATGGAAATGGACAAGTTAATGTTGAGATTCGGGATCACGGAGGATGACGTGGAAGCAAGCGAAACCCATTTAGATGGATCGATCGAATATGCGATCTCGGTTGAGGAATCTGAGATCCCAGAAATCGAGAAATACCAAGCAGCGAAATAGCCGAAACCCCGATTTCGGGGTCTGGTGGAGATGGCCTACCACCACTGACGAGGCAGGCCAATCAAAACGGAGCAGATTGAAAATATGAAAGAGATGTCAAACAAATACTTGACAAAGATATACAACCTAAGGCCCGCCGGGAGCATATCCCGGCCCACTAAATCATCAGGGAGGTAATACCATGAGCACAGCACTCCAACAGTACATAGTCCCCCGCTATCGGCTGGCGCTTGTGCGTGAGGGCGAGCACCCGGCCATGTTCCCGGCAGCCTGCACCTGCACAGAGAAGGCACAGCTCATATGCGAAGAGTATTTCCGGGGCCTGGATAGGGAGCACTTGATAATGCTGGCCCTCGATGCGAAGAACGGTATCATTGGCTTCCACACCGTATCAATTGGCACCCTGGACAGTTCGCTTTGTCACCCCCGCGAGATATTCAAAGCGGCCTTTCTCATGAATGCCGCCCGGATCATCCTGGCGCACAACCACCCCAGCGGGGATCCGACGCCAAGCGACGGCGACATCATACTCACAAAGCGCCTAGTAAAAGCAGGGATTCTACTAGGTGTCCCGGTTCTCGATCATATCATCGTAGGCGAGTACCGCAGTGTATCACTTGCGGAATACGGATACATCAGGGAGGAAGAGACATGACCCGAAAATACATATACCGCTTCAGCGTGGATGGCTGGCACTACTACATGGCACCTGATGGCAGCTTTCGCAAGGTGCCGGAGCACATCATGTATGCCTACACCGACCCGAACAAGATAGAGAAATACGGCATCAACGTGACCGAACACGACAACCGCGCCGTATGGGATTACCTGAGTGGGCGACTGCATGACACGTATGATAATCCCACACCCGGCCCCCTGACTGCCCGGCTGGAGCGAGCGAGAAGGAACCGCGCACAATAGCGAGAACTCATTAATAACACAGGCCCGCCGGGAGCCTATCCCGGCCCACAAACTCATCCGGAAGGAGTAGAAAAAGGAGGGGCCTGAAAGTGAAACAATTGAACATACAAATCGAGGACGATCAGCACGAATGGCTGAGGCAGAAGGCTTTTAGGGAGAGA
>NZ_JBHGXH010000101.1:0-1334 GCF_041936445.1 Candidatus Darwinibacter acetoxidans
AGAACGCTTAACGAAAGGGGTGAGTTAATGAACCGGTATTGGCAACTGGTCGTCCAAGACAAAGAAGCGGCCCTTTACATCTACGGGGACATCGTAACCGAGGACTTGAAGTGGTTTGAGTCTGATGTGAGCGGCCACGAACTGGTACAGCAGCTGGACCAGCTGGATGTTGACTTAATTAACGTCTATATCAACAGCTACGGAGGATTCGTCAGTGAGGCTTGGGCTATCCATAACGCCCTAAAACGCCATAAGGTCAAGATCAGAACCGTTTGCGAAGGCTTTGCCTGCTCTGCAGCGAGCTTGATTTTTATGGCCGGAGACGAGCGCATTATGTTGGACACTTCAGCGCTTTGGATTCACAACGTTCAAACCTTCGCCGCCGGTGACTACAAAAAGCTCCAAAGTGAGGCTGAGGGTGCCAAGAAACTCAACGAGCTCGGTATGCAGATTTACTTGGAGCATGTGAACCTCTCTGAGGAAGAGCTGGCGGAGATGATGGATAAGGAGACATGGATTTCCCCAGCCGAAGCCCTGGAGTGGGGCTTCGCCACCGCTATCCAGTCAGGAGGTGAGAGCAAGAAGCCTACACAAAGCGCAAGAAAACACATCTTCGACATGATCTTTAAAGAATTGAACCGGCCGCTCACGGCGCATGGAAACGTGCAGGTGCCATTCGAAGAGCAGCTGGAAGAGTTCGCAAAACAGTTCCTGGCTAAGCTCTGGGCACAAGCAAACGAAACCGAACAAGAAGGTCCAGTTCCAGACCAGGAGCACCAAGACTCTGAAAGCAAGGGTCTTTTCAATTTCCTGGAGGCGTTAGCCTCAAAACTAAGCGAAGGAGATGAAGAGAAGTGAAGAACCTTGATTTGCTTAAACAACAGAAAGAAGCGTGGACGTCTAGAATCCAGGATGCTGTTAAGAACGGTGATGAGACGGCGTTCGCCGAGGCATTCGTGGAGTATACGGACGTCCTGCAGGAGGCGGTAATTGCGGAGGCCCGTGGCCTGGTGCAGGCAACTGACAACCAGATCCTCGCTGGCCGCGGTGTGAGGGTACTGACGAGCGAGGAACATCAGTACTACCAGAAGCTCATCGAGGCTATGAGGTCAGACAGCCCCAAGCAGGCGCTGACCAACTTCGATGCGGTCCTGCCAGAGACCATCATCAACGCCGTTTTCGAGGACATCACTGAGGAGCACCCGCTCTTATCGGAAATCAAGTTCGAGAACGCGTCGGCCCTGATCAAGTGGCTGTACAGCACAATGGACGGTCGTTTTCTGGCCTGGTGGGGGCCGCTGTGCAGTGAAATTAAAAAGCAGCTTGCCGCCCAG
>NZ_JBHGXH010000102.1:0-1699 GCF_041936445.1 Candidatus Darwinibacter acetoxidans
AAGGCATTTACCTGCAAACTTGACAAAAAGGTAAGGCGGATCGGGGACATTTACGAAACCGATGACACGGCTCGGGCCAAGTTCTTGCAGGGCAAGGGACATCTCGGCGCGATGATTGAAGAGGCGCCTCCCGTTGAGCCGGAGCAGAAGGAGCCGAAGCACGTCGGCGGCGGCTGGTATGAGTTGCCTGGCGGTGAGCGGATCAAGGGCAAGGAAGAGGCGCTCAAGGCCTTGGGTGGTGAGTGACCATGCCCCTGGCAGCCTATCCCCTTCGGGCTGACATCTTGAAAATAAAGTCCGGCACCAACGCTGACGGCAACCCGCAGGAAGAATACGAGACCCACCTCTCCGGCGTCCCTGTCTGGTTCGAGACCGCCCGAGGCCGCGAATTCTGGGAAGCAAAGGGGCTGCACGCCGAAACCGTGGGCCGCATCCGTCTGCGTTACATCAAGGGCATAACCGCCGACATGCGCCTGGCCCTAAACGGCCGCACCTTCGGGATCATCCCGCCGATCAACAACGCCTACGAGCGCAACCGCGAGCTCATTCTCACCGTCAAGGAAGTGATCTGATGGACACCGCGATCCACGTCGAAGGCGTTGAGGACCTGGCTACTGCCATCGACCGCATGATCGAAGGCGTCAAGCCCAGCAAGATCGAGCCGGTGCTGGACAAGGCTGCCGGGATCGTGGCAAGCGAAGCAAGGAAGCGGGCGCCTGTTGGTCCCAGCGGCAACCTGAAGAAATCGGTCCGAAAGAAAAAGCTGGTCCGCTCCTGGGAGACATCCGCTGCCTACATCGTGGCCCTGGACCGCAGAAAAGCACCCCACGCCTGGCTGGTGACCCACGGCACATCTGGCGTCCGGCAAGTTGAGCCACCGCATTATGCCAACCTGGGCGGGCGGCGTGTGCTGATCACCCAGACCGGCGTCATGCCGCCGAATCGCTTCTTTGACGATGCCATCGACGCGAAGCAGGGGCAGGTCCTGACGACCATCGAGAAAGCGGTTGAAAAACTGGTCGAGGAGGCGATCCGGTGAACATCAAAAAAGAAGCAGCCCAGCGCCTTCTGGCCCTGACCGAACTCACGGCCATCACCGGCACCCGGATCTATCGCGGCGGACGACTGCCCCGGGATCAGTCCCTGCAGCCGCCACACGTGATCATCTGGCTGCTGTCCAAAGAGCGGCACTATGACCACACCGGCTATTCTGGCCTGACTGACGCGACGCTGCAGATATCCTGCTTCTCCCGGGACCCGGACGAGACCGACAGCATGGTTGCGCTGGTCCGGGCCTCGATGGAAGCCTGGCCCGCGGAATCGGACCAGATCGATAGCGTATTTATCGAGGATGAATCAGACTTTTTCGAGCAGGAGACCCTGATTCACCACATCCCCCTGGATATAAAAATTTCCTACCACGAAAAGGAGTGAACGAAATGTCTGAAAGAGAAGTTGCGCGTAAAGCGTTCGGCACCAAGCTGAAGCGCGGCGAGGAATACGTGGCACGGCTGACCAACCTGACGCCGCCCGAGCTGTCCCGCGATGACATCGATGTCACCGACCACGACAGCCCCGACGGTTTTCGTGAGTTCGTTCCCGGCCTGAAGCAGGCGGGCGAGGTAGCGCTGGAAGGAAACCTGATCCCCACAGACGACACTCAGACCGGGCTTTTGGCTGCCGTGGACATCGACGAGCC
>NZ_JBHGXH010000103.1:0-5322 GCF_041936445.1 Candidatus Darwinibacter acetoxidans
CTGTTCCGATGTTATACAAGCCATAGGTCCCCTTACCATTCACGACGCTACCGAATACCATGGCTTCGTTCATCAATTCAACATCGCTGTCAAACCATGCCCCGCCACTAGCTTGTCCATCTGCCACGGCGTTGCACAGATAACGCCTGTGGGTGATTACATGGCCCGAAAAATCTGCATGGATCTTAGTTTTTGCTTGGTCTAAGCCAGAGATATACATTTCTGATCCGACATACCCACCCTCCGTGGTGTGCGTTGGGTTCATGTGATGCGTGTACATGCTTGTGGCAGGGACCAGAGTTATGTGGTTGGTTGTCAAGTATGGGCTACCCGTGTTGTAATAGTAGTTAAATGCGGCAATTAGATAGGTTGTCCCGTTAATTGTCCAGTAGTCGCCGATGTACATATCCTCGAAAGTCCCATCAGCGATTCTTGCGTACTGTTCGGGTGTAACCTGGTTTCCGAGAAATTTACCCCTATAGATCGAGTTGTGGAAACCTGCTCCATCTACGCCGTGAGGGAGAAAAAGCCTTTTGTGTTGTTGTAATTCATCATAAGATATAACTCCCAAAGGCATTACTGATTCACCACCCAGTCTGTGCCATCGCTATATTTGAGTTTGTGACCGTCTGTTTCGTCCCAAGCATAGTATCCTCTTCCTCGCATTTCGCTTGCAGGGGGACGGTCTGCTAGTAAGCCGATTACAACGTCAGTGCCAGATAGTGTAACTTTCTGGGACCCATCAGTTAACTTCTGTTCCAGGGCGACCAGCTTATTTTCTATGCCATCCAGCTTACTTTCCAGTTGTGAGACTTTAAGGTTGCCCAGCTCGTCCACGTTAATAATCTTCGCCTTTTTGTCAGGCGCTCTTCCAATAACCGGTATACCTTTTGCCAATTCGAGTCACCCTTTCTAAAGTTCTGTTCCTTCCTCGATCCCGACCCAACCCGACCCAAACATCAGTTCTGTTCCTTCCTCGATCCCGACCCAAACATCGCCTTCAAGCGTTACTGGCAAACGATTGCTTGCACTTATTGCAGTGCCATCAGCTAAAAGGATTTGAATCTCGCCGGCGACTGGTAAGCGATTGTTTTCGACGAGTTCACTTCCGTCAGGCGAAACAAGCTTCACCTCTCTAATCGCACCCATGACAGGCTTCTTTTTATCACTCATCTAGTCTGCCTCCTCCAGAATGTCTCCTTCGTCAACCACACCGGTTAGGACACCAGTGTATATCTTCCAATTTTGTGTTTCATCATCCCAAACAACAGGCAAAGGGGTACCGCTAGGATCTCTGGGAATTGGTGGGTATGCCATCTATGTCCACCTCTCTTTGAAAAGGACTTCAATATGCAACAGGTTGGTGTCACACTCCACCTCGATGAGGTTGACACCGGGTATAAGGGGGAACCCATCCACCACGTACCCCGCATTAGTCAGGTTGGTAACATCCACCCCAGTGGTACCGCCGAAAGACTGGGCCTCGTGCACGTAGTAGCCCTCCACCCACGAGAAGTGATAGACCTCATAGGTGGAAGAAGATGTGGGGTTGGTCACCCAGGGGGTGTCTATCACTGCCACCTTGGATGTGCCGGTGTAGCCGACGATGTGACGGTACTGGCCCGCCCCGGGGCCGCTAACGATTTTGACGATATGGCCTTTGTAGTAGTCGTCAACCGGTGAAGCGCTGATCGCAAGTTGCACGCTGTCGGCGGTGGCTGCTTGAACAGCGCCGGAGTGAAGGATGTTGGTGGGAACGAACAAAGCCTTCCGTTTCTCCGTGTCGAAAAGCAGCACTTCATTCTGCTTTACGGTCCCTGCATACTGTATCCTAAGCCCGGTAGCATGGTTGGTGATCTTGGGGTTTCTGGTGTGCTGGCCGCCCGAGGTCTTACCGTAGATCCAGATGAACGGATGGGTCTCGGCTCCGCCCTCGTTGTTGACGGTGATGATGTTGATCGGGCTCGTCAAGGGAGCGTTCCGCTCCACGCGCTTGTAATTCGTGGAGTACCAGTGGGGATCGTCGGCCTGGAAAGTCACATCGAGTCTAAAGACTCTCCCCCCAAAATGGCCTCTCACGAAGTCGTGCTCGACCCCGGTGCAGTAGACCCGCATGAACTTGTTGGCTCCCTCGAAGCGCTTGAGCCACATTGGTTCTCGTTGGCTTAGAAGCTTGCTTCTCAGCTGAGCGGCATAGTCATCAGCCTCTTCTTTGCTCCAGCACTCGATGGTGCCAGACGCCCTCAAGGTGGCCGACTCCACCCTTTGAAGGTCGCGAAAAACGCGCCTTCCCTTCTTTCCTGGCACGACCACTCCTGGGATCTCCTTCCTCACAGCGTGACCGTCAATCGCCAGCGTACTGGGGAGCAAGATGGACTCTCCCAAGCCATCTTTCAAGATAAGCTCGATCTGCACGTTCTCACCTCTTTCACCGGGCCAAATGTAAGGAGGCTGCTCTCAGGCGAGCAGCCTCCACCAAGGGGGTTAGCTGGCCGACGGCAGACTAGGCAGACTAGTGATGTCTTCCCATTCATAGACAGGCTTGTCGGCCTTGACGTTCTCTTTCGCACGGATAGTGAACTGCGGTGTGATGAAGTTGCGGTCCTGAGCGGTGTAGTTGGGCACGCGGCCTGTGGCATTCCAGAAGGTCCACTTGCGGTACCCAGTGATGCCGCTCGTGTCGTTGTTGCCCTCTTCATACTTGGCGACATACAGCTCGACGATCACGGGACTGGGCTCTTCTCCAAGCCTCGGAGCGCTGTATTTGTCATTCTGGTAGGTACCTCCGGCCAAGAGTGCGAGGGCTTCTCCGGGCAGGGTGGCATTCGTAAAGGAAAGCTCGACTCCGATCAGGGAGGCCGGCTCTTCGACAGTACTGAGCAAGCGGTCCCCACCTCGCAACTCTGTGCGCTGGCCCTCAATCCACTGGTGGTTGATGCCGCACTGCTGCGGAGTCTCGAAGCGAGCGGTCTTACCGCCCGTCTTTTCTAGCCCTGTCGAAGGATCAATCTCTTTGACGATCATCAATTTGCAGCCGTAAAGGATGTCCATCTATCTTCTCAGCTCCTTTCTCATTACTTCCCAACGCATGGGATTCTGAACTCGACCATGCGAGTTATGGCGTTTAGGTCAGGGTCCTGGAAGTCCTGACCTGTGTGAACCCACTCAATCTCAAACATGTGACCTTCGCTCGTTGTCAGGATGGCGCCTGACAACAACTGCTTTATCTCCGCCACGGCCTTGTCGACCGCAACGAAGCTGCCGGGGGCGAAGTAAGGCCAGATGGTCAACTCGCGAAAGAACCCCCTATTGCTCAAAGGGGCTCTCATTTCTTCGCCAAGCTTGATGACACCGTAGGGCTTCTTAGTGTCCTTATTGGGGGCACCCGATTGATACCAAGACGTGATGGACTCGCAGTTTTGAACCAGGTATTGATAGAGGGCTGCCCTCATCCGGACATCACCCTTTTGGCATCTTCCAGGTAGTCAGCCACGAAACGCCTGACCGTGGGCAGGAGGATGGCGAATCGCCCTTGGTTGGCGAGTTCCAAGTACACGCCGTAGTCCACGGTATGGGCGACACGAGTGATCAAGGACTGGTCCCGCATGATGGAGTATCCAAAGAGGCCCTGGCGGGCGTTCCCGGTCCTGTCCTGCCACCTCTTGTTGGCTTTCGCATAGGCTTCCATTCTGGCCGCATACTGTTCGCTCAAAGCAAGCAGCGCCGCCTTTTGCCTGTCGGCCAAAGCCATGAGATTTCGGTTCACTTGATCTGCCCCGGGCAATCACACCACCTCCTCCACAACGCACTGATACGAGACGATCTCGCCCAGATAGCGAACGGGGTTCACCACTGCCACTCGGTGGTGGACCCTGCCAAACTCAAAGGTGTCGCCGGCCTGCACATCTGCATCCCATGGGCAAAGCATCTCTCGGTTGTTCACCTGGAGTGTCCCGCCGTCCTTCACGATCTCTTTGGAGGAACTGTTTCCGAGGAAGAGCCGGAAAGTCTGGGGGATCAACTGTGTGTCTTCATCCGTCCATCCGCCTGCACCATCATCAACCCGCTGGCGCCTTGTAAGGACGATCTCGCATGGGTTGATGGCTATGGCCTTCAGAGTGAGTTCTCTTCGCTTCTGAAGGTCCATGTTACAGCACCTCTGGAGCGGCTATGCGCAGGATGCAGCTGCCCGTCTTTTTCTTCCCGAGCTCTTCCTGCTCACGTCGCTGGAAGTCCTCAGCCATCGTCTGTGCATGGGCAAGCCGATCCTTCAGTTGGACGTAGCGATACGTTTCCTGGCCCGTCCGGGTCTCCTCGATATCGCCCATCTCTTTCTGGATCATGGCTGCCTTGATGCTCCAACCAAGCGATGCCGCTCCGTAGATGGTTTCAGAGTCATCAAGCAACACCTCAAGCTCGGTGTCGGAGAAGCGGGTGTCATCTTGACTGCCGCCTGGCGGGATCTTCTCGTCCAGGTACAGCCTGAGCTTCACGATCGCCTCTTGTGTTGGGGTCATGTTATCACCCCTTCAAATGGTCATTGATCAACCTTGCCAGTTCTTTCTTGGTGGCACTGGCCTTGTACTTGATACCGTACTCATCGGCCATAGCTCTCAGCTGTTTAGCCGTGAAATCGTCTGGGCTGACAAAGCCGCTTGCGCCGGCGTTATCCCCCGAGGGAGTCTCCATCACCGCCACTTCGGTCTGGCCGGGGTCTTCCCCTATGCCGGCGAAGTGAGGACAGCGGAGATCCAGCTTCTTGCTCTCCTCCGTCCAACGCCTGGCCTCCAGCTCTGGATGGCACCTCATGGGAGGCATCATCCCTGGATTCGCTGTCGGGACCCAGGGATAATGCGCACAATCAATGCATCTCATGAGTTCACCGCCTAGAAGTCAGGCAGCGTGATCTCCTGGACGTTCTCGGGCAGAGCTGCGAACACGCCGCGGCGTGCACGGCCCACGATCTGAGCCTCGATCAAGCGAGAGAGATCAGGCATGGTCGCATCGATTCGGAGATCGTGCTTGATGAGCTCCTTGAACCCGCGCTTCGGGCGGATCAAGTATGCCTTGTTGTTCGCGACGCCGTTGTAAGTGACCTTCTTCTTCCCCACCTCGGCTTCCCAGCCGTCATAGGCAACGATTTGCTCAATGCCCGACAGCGGAGGATAGTCGGTGCCGCGGACGTAGAAGCTACCGAGGGCTTCCTGAACATGCTCCAGGCGCTCGCCAGCTACGAGCAGGATGGTACCAGGGCGCTTCTCCTTCCTGGCATCAGCCAATCCCTGCTTTAGGGTCTCGCGGAGGCTGAGGAGTTTGTGGTAG
>NZ_JBHGXH010000104.1:0-1081 GCF_041936445.1 Candidatus Darwinibacter acetoxidans
GGTAACTCTTTTTAAAACACCTGTCCTGAAATATGCCGACGAGATCATGGACGATGAGAGAGTAGTAGAAGCTCTCGATAAAATCCTCTCCACCCTACGGGGGCTGGACGATCAGTTTGTTGAAAACTTAAAAGCGGACGACGATTTCAACGAGGCCCTGGATGAACTGCAAGAGCTTTTCCTGGCTCCCCTTTCCGGCATATCTGACCAGTTAACGGAAAATATTTTGGACCAGGACTCTCTGCGCTATTTGGTAGAAATCCTTGTGGCGGAGCTGACCAATTTCGGCGGCTATTCCGAAGATACGGAGGAATATAAGGGAGCATACCCGGAGCTCTTTAACGTGCTCAAGCTGCTCCAGGAGGACCTGGACGCCGTCCTGGCCGGGTTTGGCCCCGAAATAAGTTCAGCCATCGACCATTACAGCGAACAAGGCCCATTCGATGAACCGGGTGAAGACAGCGGCGGTGGAGGCGGCTGCCTGGATGCGGATGCTTCGCAGGTTGAAGACCAGGTCAGTGATTTCCTGAACTACTGGGCAGAGGTGGCCGGCTGGGTCGTCACCAAGAAAATAGAGCGGGGCGACCTGCAGCCGCTCATGGACAAATACTTTGGCGAGGACTCGCCGCATTTCAACGCGGTCATGGGGGCGCTTTCTGAGTCAGCCGGCGCCGCCCAGGAGGAGCTGCTCGCGGTGGTAGATGCGGTTTTAAACGACCATACCGCCGGCCTTGAGGATGAACTGATGGCCCTCCTGCAATTTCTTCTCTACGGGGATCCGGCAGATGAAGATGACCGCGGGCTTGCCGGTGAATTAACCGAAACGGTCAATGCTATTGCGCGCGAAAAGCTGGCGGAGATGAAGTCCGGAGAGCTGCTTGACCTGGTGGAGGGAAGAACGGAAGAAGTTTTTGAGGCCTTGATGAAATTAATCGCCGCGCTGCCCCTCGATTTGCCCGACCTGGGTTCGGGCGGTTCGGCCGGCGGGGGCGATCTCCTGTCGCTGTTGAACGATATTGTCCTGGAACTGCCCTTTGAAACCCTGGCTGACTTGATCAAAAAAAGCGATATTAAAGAGCTG
>NZ_JBHGXH010000105.1:0-3060 GCF_041936445.1 Candidatus Darwinibacter acetoxidans
GGCTGTTCGGTACGGGTTCAAGACATGGGTGACACGAAAGGTTCAAGACATAGGTGACACTTTGGGGTGATAAGGTCTGCCCTACAGGAGGAAGATGGGCATGCCATGGAAAGAGAGTAACGTTGTGACATTAAGAGAAGAGTTTGTGTTGAAAGCGATGAGTCCTGTGATGGATTTTTCGGCCTTATGCAAGGAGTACGGCATCAGCCGTAAGACCGGTTACAAGTGGATGGTGCGTTTTAAGCAGGGAGGACTCCCCGCCCTGCGCAATGCCTCTCGTCGCCCGCACAGCAGTTCCTCGGCGCTGGACGAAGCCACCGTCTGCGAGTTAATACGGATTAAGACCACCTCCGCATCAAACTGGGGCCCTAAGAAGGTGCTAGCCCTGTATGAACGGCTGCACGGGTCTTCTCACGCCCCGTCATTGAGCAGCGTGAAGCGCATTCTGGACCGCGCGGGATTTGTCCAGCGCCGCCGACGTCCCCGCCGGGATGCGCCCGCACGTATCCAGGAAGGCATCGTGGCCACCAAGCCCAACCAACAGTGGACCGTCGATTTCAAGGGATGGTGGAAGACTCGGGACGGGGCTCGTTGCGAACCGCTGACGGTTCGGGACGCCTACAGTCGTTTTCTGCTGGATTTGCGCGCCATGGATAGCACCTCCGAACGCGCCGTGCGCCGCGCATTTGAGCGTTTATTCGAGTGTTATGGACTTCCGGAGTCCATCCGCTCGGATAACGGTTCGCCATTTGCTTCCCATCAAGCCCCTCTCGGTCTCACCCGCCTGTCCAGTTGGTGGGTGGCCCTGGGCATTCGTCTGGACCGCATTGATCCGGGACGCCCGGATCAGAACGGTGCCCATGAACGCATCCATCGAGACATCCGCGCAGAACTGCAACTATCCCCGGCGAATGGAATGGAGGCCTCACAGGCGCTCTTCGACCAATGGCGTCACGACTTCAATTGGGTACGGCCACATGAGGCACTCAACATGCAGGTCCCGGGAAAAATTTACGCCCCCTCCCAAACCGTCTATGAACCCGGCCCCCCGGACCTGAACTATCCGCCGGATTGGCTGGAACGGCGCGTGATGCCAAAGGGAGCGATTTGTCTTTTGAATCACACCATACACGTGTCCAAAGCGGTCGGTGGCTTCACGCTGGGGTTGCAACCACTCGCCGATCGTTTGGACGTCTGGTTTGATTATCTTCGTCTGGGTCATATCGATTTGCATACGTTCCGGTTCCTCCCAATCGTACGCAAACGAGAAACACGTCGCTCTTCCTCCGGGCGGCATGCCGCCCGGAGGCTGGAGTTTGGCCCGTAGGGGCTCAGGCCATGGCGTAAAATAGGGCGTGTCCGAGGCTCTTTTGGAGTTTCTGCGGCTTTGGGTTATCGGAGGGGGTGGTCATGAAGCCGGAGAAATGCAGGGCATCGGCCCATACTTCGTGGCGGAGATGTTGAAGCAGAGACTGCGTAGAGGCCCGGAGGGTTTCTCGGCGTCGCCATTTGGGTGCCGGTAGCGTATCGGGTTGACCGGTTGGGCCATAGGCATTTGTGGCGGCGGTGAGCAACATGGCGTAGGCGGCCACTGCCAACGCGGGCACGTTTCCGACGGAGTTGGGGTTCCGGACTTGGGCCTGACCGACGCCGAGGAGTGATTTTTCGTCCCTGAAGTTCACCTCGATATCCCATCGCCACAGGTATGTTTGAAGAATCTGCTGAATATCGGCGTCGGGATCGGTGCAAATCAGGAAGGCTGGCTTGCGGTAGAGCATTCTGGAGTGTTTGGTCAAGCGGTAGCCCAACGGGGCGATAACGATGAGGCGCAGGTTGTGTTTCTTGCCGGCGGGGCGCCATCGCAGCGGACGGATCGTCTTGATTTTGAACGCATGAGATTTGCCGGCGGCGAAGGCGTTGATGCGCTGCCAAGGCACCGTCGTATCCTGCCGCAGGGCTTCGGGCGTAGGGGCGCGTGAACCGTAGACGGGATTGCGTCCCGGCTTGCCTGCGGAGGACTCCGGCAGAAAATACAGTTTGGCGTCGGCGCGAATACGGCCGATCACAACGGTTCGCGGCGGCAGATGGGTGATGAATGTGCCATTGGTGTAGCCCCCATCCACGACCGTCCACAGCGGGCGCTCTCCCTGCCCTTCGGCATCCATGGCGTCTCGCAGGGCGTGCAGGCGATCCGCTCCAACCTTGGGCAGGGCCATTTCGCGTTTGGCTTGTCGGAGCCGGGCGCATGCTTGTTCATCAGCATCGCGGCGGGGCTTCTGGGGTGCGGGGGCATGCACAAAGTCGATAGGGATCATCCTGGCCATCCCGTTGTCGGCTGCACAGGCCATGGATATCTGCAAAAAGCGCTGCGCCTGGATAAAGTTGACATGAAACGGAGGCCCCAGCGGATCGCGGGTGTACTTGACCCCATATGTATTGCGCCCGCATTTACGCAGACGCGTATCATCCAGGGCCGCCACCAGCGGTTCCGTTGGGCCGAGTCTGCCCGTCAGGCTCTGCCGGACGGGACGAAACAGCTTCTCTGGCTTGATACGGTCGGCTGAATACATCCTGTAATCGGCGCTCCAGTCGCAAAACAGCCGTCCGGATGTTCCCAGCACCCCCGTCAGCGTATGTCGTCCCAGGCAGAGCAACTGGCAGAGCAGATGCCGCCGTATACGATCGCGCATCGCTTCGCCACCCAAACCCTCGCACTGATTCAGGAGCGCTTCGATCCCTTCGAGGAGAAGCGCAGGTTTTTTTTTATGGTGACGGGGGAGGGCGGCACCTGGCGCCGGTGCGCAATGATATTCGCCTTGTCCTCGATGATCCATTCAATGACTTCACCCTTCTCGAACTCCATGGCCTCCGCCACAGCGGTGGGGAAGTTGATGTAATACTGATCGGCCGTTTTCTTCCTACGAATCTGCTGAACTTTTGTTGGGTATCCCATGATTGTTTCTCCTGTGTTAATGCCCTAGCATATATGCTAGACCTCTATAAAAGCACAAAAACACCGCAATGCAAGAAAAAAGTTCAGCAACAGAAAAAAACTAGTGC